>JALTEL010000001.1 GCA_027073945.1 Caldifarciminota bacterium
ATACTTATGACAATATTAGCTTTGTTGTACATTGGAATAAGAGTAAAATTAAATCCTTCAATTGCTCCGAGGGATGATATCAGGTTCACCTGGAAGGATAAATTGAGTGCTCTGTGGAGGGTATGGGCGCTTCTGCTCCTCGTAGTAATTTTGTTGACTACTATTTATACCGGTATAGCAACTCCTACAGAAGCAAGTGCAATAGCCTGTATTGCTGTGTTCATAATTGCTTTTGCAAAGAAAACCATCAATATAGAGATGCTTAGGCGTTCTCTGCTTGCCACAGTCAAAACAACCACAATGATTGGCTGGATAATTATAGGAGCCACTTCTTTTGGCTATATTATTATTTATTCAGGTTGTGCAACTTCACTTACTGACTGGGTTGTAAGTCTGCCTGTACCTCCCGCAGCTATAGTAACTGTGCTTATGGTTGGATTTCTTTTTATGGGAATGTTTCTTGATCCGGTTGCCATAGTCATGATGACAACTCCCATTATTTTACCTATTATCCATGCACTTAATATAAACGTTTTATGGTTTGGTATTCTTATAACTGTTAATATGTGTGCAGGGAACATTTCACCGCCCATGGGATTGAATCTTTATATTGTTAAAGGACTAGTTCCTCCGGAGTCAATGGATCTAAAGGATTTATTTTGGGGTGCAATTCCTTTTATTATTATCGATATTATAACGATCGGTCTTATAATGATCTTTCCTTTTCTCGCTACATGGCTGCCGAGTCTGGTAGTGGCGTAATTGAGTATGAACAGGTATATGGATGACGACCAATCAAATTTTGTCAGTATCAACCTCATGATGGTTCACAAGAATACTAAAAAATTAACTGTAATGGCCATGAGGACGATTTTGTGTCTTTCAGAAGGTCTCTAAATATAGAAAATTTATACAGAATGTTACACTTGGACTATGTTTGTATTACAGTAACGCTGTAACAACATATAACAACAGTTGCTATGTTAAGGATTTGTCATGCACAGTTTTAAATCGCTAAAAAAACCACCTCTTTCCCAGGAAGTGGAAAGACAATTACGGGAGCCAATTATAAATGGTACCTTTAAACTGGGTGAAAAATTACCCTCGGAAAGGAAGCTTGTAGAACAATTTCAGGTGTCACGTGTGACCATACGTGAGGCTCTTAAAAATCTGGTAAGGTCTGGATTGATCGAAATTAAACGGGGGGCAAAAGCTGGCGCATATATTTGTAAACCTAACGAAGATGCCATTACCGACAATTTCTTGAATATGGTTCGTCTTGGACAGGTTACCTTCAATCAGCTTATAGATGCCAGACTTTTCATAGAACCTAATACTGCAAGAGCAATAGTATTGAAAAGAACTAATGAAGACATAACCCATCTAACAGAATTATTGGATACCGCAACGGAGCTAACTGAAACATCCTGCCGTGAGGCGCGGCTACTGAATGTCAGCTTTCACTGTGAAATTTCAAAAATTTTAAAGAATCCAATTATAAATTTTACAACAAAATCAATCACCCATGCATATTCGGAAATTTTAATTGAAAAAACCAGTAAAACCGTAAGAAAGAAGGGCATTCTAGAACTTATTCGCCAGCATCGGAAAATCTTGGAAGCTATTATTGATAGAGATGGGGACAGGGCCTACGAAACAACCAGACTTCATCTGGAAAATACACGACATATGTATGAGAGTATTGTCAATAAAAAATCCTGGCCAAAAGGACCAGGCCTTTGGCTTGCTACCCCAGAGGGGAATTAACCACAAGCTAAGGAATTCAACCAATTTATATGGCAGAGCTAAGGGCTCTGACCTGGCCCTGAGGAATAGGCTTTCCATGTTTGAATAAAATTCCAGCTTAAAATTATCTGAAAAACATTTTATGCCGGTGTTAACCTTATAAAGGAGTTTTTATGCCAAATATAGATAAAAACATTCTAACTCTTGAAAAACTGCTTGTTGATTATATCCACTCTGTTCAGTTCAAAGAGTTACCAATGGAGGTGGTCAACTATTGTAAATTTCTTATCATGGATTCAATTGGTGTTACTTTTCCAGGAAGTCGGGCGCCTGGCTGTGATGAAATAATGACTCTTGCAAGAGCCTGGGATGCTAATGCAGGTTCCGGTGTTTTGCTTCACGGTTATAAAACAGTGCCTCCCCTGGCGGCAATGATCAACAGCACAATGATGCATGCCCTTGATTTTGATGATACACTGGATGTATCTGCTTTACATACCTTTGTCAGTGTCCTTCCTGCGGCCTTTGCCACAGCAGAAGATGTCGGACATATTGATGGGAAACTCTTTATCACGGCTCTTGTCGCAGGTGTTGATATTATATGTCGTTTGAGTCTTGCCATACAGAGACCTCTTTCCTGGATCCGAACTTCCACCTGCGGTTCTTTTGGAGCTGCGGCTGCGGCTGCTAAAATTCTTTGTCTTGATAAAAACCAGATCGCCAATGCTTTAGGGATAGTTTACAGCCAATGTGCAGGTAATGCCCAAGGGCTTGTGGAAGGTCGCCTTGTTAAACGGATGCAACCTGGTTTTGCTGCATCTGCAGGTGTAACATCTGCGTATCTGGCCAGAGCAGGTATTACCGGCAGTCGTGAATTCCTCAATGGAAAATACGGATTTTATAATCTTTATGAAAACGGAGAATACGATGCTACCCCGATTATTAAAGATCTGGGAAGACATTTTTCTATTATGGATTTAAGTATTAAACCATATCCGAGCTGCCGCATGACACATTCTTCCATTGATGCTGCGCTTGCAATTTTGCCGGAATTAAAAAATTCTATGGATAATATCGATGTAATAGAGGTTTACGCATCAAAAATGGTTGCTGAAATGGTGGGCAGGCCCTTTGTAACAGGCAATAACCCACAGGTAGATGCTCAATTCAGTATCCCCTATACAGTGAGTACGGCACTGTGTCGTAAAAATGTTGGTCTCGCTGATTTTGAGAATAGTGCAATATTTGACATTAAGGTAAAAAAACTTGCCGAAAAAGTGATGGTAATACCGAATTCAGACCTTGCTGATAAAGATATTCTGCATCTAAAGATGTGTATACGTATGACGGACGGCCAGGTTTATGAAAAATATGTACAAGCTCCTTTAGGCAATCCTGCCAATCCAATGAACAAGAGTCAGTGTAGAAAAAAATTTAATAAATGCATCATTGCAAGTGAGTATGATTTTCATGCTAACAGAATAAAGGCGGTTTTAGATTTTATTGACAATCTTGAAACTGTAGAGGATGTGGGTGAGCTTGCTGAATTAACACTGATATGACTGGAAAATAATGAACGTAAAAACTATATTTGATTCATGTGCAATGCAATATGATCTTAACCGGCAAAAGATCATTCCGTATTTTGAAATTTTTTATAATACTGTTGTTGAATTGATACCCTTTAAACCGGAAGAATCCTTTTCTTTTCTGGATCTCGGAGCGGGTACAGGACTACTGACAGCACTGATTCTTAATGCTTTTCCGGGAGCAATGGCCAGTGTAGTGGATATTTCCGAAAAAATGCTTTACAGGGCAAAACAACGCTTTACAAACAATTCCAATGTTACCATTTTTGCCATGGATTATGCTGAAACTACACCACCCGGCGTGCACGACCTTGTTGTATCCGCAATGTCAATTCATCATCTTGTCCATACTGAAAAAAATCAATTGATGGAAAAAATTTATAAGGTATTAAAGCCCGGTGGCATATTTATTAATGCAGATCTTGTCGAAAGTTCCACCGCTGCTGTGGGTGAAAAATATCATCGGCACTGGATGGATTATTTAAAAAAGGCTGATCTGAGCGCTGATGAGCTTGCCGCTGTTCGTAAACGAATGACCTGTGATCTGCCTGCAACTCTTGATTCTCAGCTCATGTGGATGCAGCAGGCAGGTTTTATCGAGGTGGACTGTTATTATAAATATTTTAATTTTGTCGTATATTCCGGGAAAAAAACATAAGCAAAGTATTATCAAAGAAATATAAACGTAGTGTTAAGGGAGAGGTTTTGTTGTAATGAGTATTGATTTAAAAAGGCTGGAAAAGGATCTATCCCGTATAGTTGGCAAGGAAAATGCCTATACGGATCGTCCTACGTCCGTAGCATATGCTAAAGATACCATGCCCTGGGACGTAGAAAATAATAATATGCCATATGCCGTGGTGAGACCGATAAACAGTAAGGAAGTATCTGAAATTTTGAAATATGCAAATGAAAAAAAAATACCTGTGCATACCCATGGTTCAGGTACCTCGCTTGTTGGTCTTGGACGTCCAAAAACCAATTGTATTGTGCTGGACACAGGGCGAATGCAGAAATTTCAGGCATTTCCGGAAAGGGGATATTTTGAGGTAGAACCAGGAATGCACATTGGTAAGTTACGCAAGATATTATCCACTTTCAAAGCACTGTTACCGGTATTTCCAGGCAGTGAATTGATCGCCACCATAGGCGGGTCAATAGCGGTAAATACAAGTGCACATGCTGTGGATGCAACTATTTGTAAACCAGGTGATTATGTACT
>JALTEL010000002.1 GCA_027073945.1 Caldifarciminota bacterium
AAATCCTGGATCATCAAACAAATCTCTTGGACCTACGATAAGGCCTTCTGTCAACTGAAATCCTGCAGCTATTATTCTGACAGGTCCACCGCTTCTGAGCGGATTGGCCTGATGAAACGGCACAGGCATTGCAATGCTGACGCCATCCCAGCTATTTACAACCCAGAGTGGAGCGGCAAATGACTCCAATATTTTTCCAACAAGCGGAAAATTCTCTCCGGCTCTCACTATAAGAGCAGAATCCATGCCCGATACTGCAACCAATTCTCTATTTTTAATGACCGCTTTTATTTCATATTGCTCTGTACGGCTGAGTGCAAAAAGTACATCACCTAACTCATCAGGAATCTTGAAGTGCGCTTTCTTTCCTGTTTGAGAATTTCCAATTTCAACAGTGAATTCTCCGGAGGGAAATAAACCCTTGTTAAAAAATGGACTGGCAAATATCCTTGCAACGGGTAAATTCCAGATACCTCTTGTAATATCCGTTGATAGAAAAATTATTACAGGCTCTGATTTCCTTTCCTCTATCTCAATTTCAGAGATACCCATACTATTTTTGCCTATTTTTAAAGGAGACATGTACATACCAAGTTCTCTTCCCGCTCTTGCACAATTGGAAAGGACTTTTGAAAAAAGCTTATTTACCTTCTGGTTACTCGTGCCCATTTTATGTGAAATTATGAGTACAATACCACTACCCACTCTTAAAACCTGAAAGTCCACAATGGTATTTTTATCCATTTCCTTTTTTAACAGGTCTTCTGCAACTTCCATCATTCTCGGATGCAAACCTGTATTACCCACATATCCCCCAACATAGGATTTAACCACTGATAGAGTGATTCTCACTTTAAAACCTCCTTGTTTAACTTTTCATATATACTTTTAAGTTCAGAATAAGTTGAATCATTTAAAATATTCATATTGAAAGTGAATATACTCACGCCAAACATATCAACCCTTGTAAGCGTAGGATTAAACTTCTCAAGGACATCCAAAATTTGTTGCAGTGGAACAAGCGCGCTTTTCTCAACAATACAGATGTACACAGAATTGCCCAGCCTTTTTATGGCAGTTTTTCTTCCACCTTCAAAAAAACGTATAAAAACCTCATGCGCAAATAATAACTCCTCCTTTAACTTTTCCAGAGGTGTGGTAATTCTGTAAAAAATGTCCTGTGAGTAATAATATTCCCTTATGAACCTTCTTGATACATGGGTGTCCGATATCATATCAATCATGCCATGGAATTTTTGCCTGTCAAGCCTTCTCATACCCTCATCAAAATCTCTGAATGAGCCTATAGAATCTTCAAGAATGCTACGCAATCTTTCATAGAATTCCGCTTCAGTTTTGAATTTTGACATTATAGCCTTAATAGTAAGAATCTGTGCGTCGATTTCCGTTGATGGCGATTTTCCAGACCTGAAATTTATAAGCTCAAAATCATCAAGCCCCGTGAAGGCAAGAGACAATTCCCTTTTGAAATCTACCCTGGCATCTCTCAAACCGACAACTGCAAGTAGCAGTATAAGGTTGCCTTTAATATCCTGCTGCATTGGGAATATGTAAACCTGAGTTGTATGACTATTGTTAACCTCCTCAATAAGTTTAGGTATAAGAATTCTTCCGAATAACTCTGCACCCAGCTTTATATTCAGAGGTGTTCTTACCCTTGTGGAGGACAGAGATTCTTCCAATTGAACTTTAAATAACTGAAGTTCTCCTTTCGCAACAGGCTTCTGTCCTTTTGCAAAGAATTCGACTCTTATGCCCGTTATTCCGTCTTCTGTGCTAAACTGCTTGTCGTATTTTCTACGATAATCCGGATACTGATTTCTGATTGCCTCAAGCACACTGTCCATTGACAGATCTCTTTCATACCCGAACACCGAAAGGCCCGTTAAATTTTCACCCTTTTTTGTTCTCAGATTCTCAACAAAAACCTGTACACCTCTACTGCCGGCTCTAAGCCTGTCTATTGAAACATGACTGTTGTATACAATTCTTGCAAGTGTATTGGCAGACCGCTCACGGAGATATGCTTCTGACCTTGACATTATAAAAAAGGCAAGTTCTCCGTCCGGTTTTACAATTTCTCTGTATTCTTCCTCACCGGCTATTTTTTTGAGATATTTTTCAATCTCCTGCATCAATTCAAGCTTTTCAAAGCCTATTGTTATAACCTTCCTGACACGTAATCCCCCACCGGCAATAGAAGCTATAAAGCGCTTCATTTTATTGAGATTTTTGCGAACATAATCAACAGCATTCGGGTCAAGATGAGAAATTGCCAGAACAATCCCGTAAGTTCTGTTTCCATCATAACGAGTACTGAAAGAATTCAAAAATTCAATGTTATGTCCTTTTTCATGGAGTACACCACTAACCGTGTCAACAAGACCGGGCCAATCAATGGCGGTTATGATTACTTTCAGACAATATCGATTATTTTTTTCATCTACATCAATGTATACACGAGCATTCGCCCTGCCAGTTCTATTTGTCTCTCTGAGTAATTTTTCTGCAATCCTCCAATCTTCTTTATCAGGTGAATGCAGCGGCTCTAACATGTCATTATATTAAAGTAAATCATCCAACAGGTCAAGTTATATATAGTTTTTAAAGAACTTACTCTATAGGATTACTCTTCTTCAAAAAATGCCCTGTATGCCAGATAACTTGAGTAAAGATCGACCTTGGAAACTATTTCAAAAGGCGAGTGCATTGACAAAAGAGCAGGCCCTGCATCTATGGTATTGATACCGGTCTCTGCTATATATGTGGCTACGGTTCCGCCACCTCCCTCGTCAACTTTACCCAGCTCAGCAGGCTGCCATGGTACATTACGCTCATTTAGAATCTTTCTTATCTTGGCAACATATTCCGCATGCGCATCATTTGCTCCGTATTTTCCGCCATGTCCTGTATATTTAGAAACTGCAATGCCATACCCCATTAAAGCTGCATTTTTTAATTCATGTACCTCTTTCCATCCGGGATTGACACCAGCAGAAACATCAGCGGACATTGCCTCCGAATTGTAAAGTATCCTTCTCAGAGAAAGCGCATCAGTGTTTAATCCCTTTTTTTCAAGTATCTGCAGCACAGCATACTCCACAAATTTGGACCTTGCGCCTGTGTTTCCGTTTGAACCAATTTCCTCTTTATCAAATAGAAGTAGCAGAATAGGCCATGTGTTATTTGCAGCATCAAGAAATGCTGTAAAGCCTGTATATCCGCATATCCTGTCATCATGTCCGTAAGCACCTATCATAGACCTATCCAGACCCACCTCTCTTGCACGACCTGCGGGGACAATTTCAAGCTCCGCAGAGACAAAATCCTCTTCTTCAATACTATACTTCTTCTTCAACAATTCTATTATATGCGCTTTCACAGGTTCTTTATTGTTATCATCCGCTTTTATATGATAGCTTCCAACGAGAAGATCCAATTTTTCGGCGGGAATTGCATCATACAGTTTTTTGTCATACTGTACTTTTCTTGAAAGATGTGGCAATAAATCGGCAAATGTAAAGACCGGGTCATTTTCACTCTCACCTATTGAAACATCTATATGTGTTCCATCCTCTTTTACAACAAGACCAACAATGGCAAGCGGCCTTGAAACCCACTGATATTTCTTTATGCCTCCGTAATAATGTGTCTCAAAAAGAGCTGTTTTTGATTCCCTATCCTCAAAAATTGCCACAGGTTTCATATCTATTCTTGGGGCATCTATATGTGCTGCAACTATTCTTAGCCCATCCTTTATATCTCTCTTACCTTCCTTAAAAAGCGCAACAGATTTTCCATGATTCTCCAGTTCAAATACATCCTTATTCCCTTTAATATTTTCTCTGACATACTGAACAACTTTCCTTTCCGTTTTATTCAATGATATGTAATCTATATATCCGCGAGCATATTGTTCAACCTCATTCTCCTTTCCCTGCAAAATTTCCCATCCGCTTTTCTTCATAGTTTTTATTCCTCCTGCTTACTTATAAAATACCTTCCTTACTATATTTTCTGTTGTGTTGTGGGTCAATTTGTGTCTCTGAACAAGATATTCCCAGTTCTTGGCAACAGACTCCTTTATCCTTTTGATTGTTTTCTGCTCAGGGTCCTTGAATAAATGCTTAAATCTACCCTGAAGTTTGAGATAATTTTCAACAGGAACATCCTTGGGGTACTCATAATTTATGGTATATCTCTCTCCATCTTCAATTTCAAACAACGGAAAAACTTTTGTTTGGACAGCCAACCTTGCAGCAAGTATTGAATAGTCTGAAGCCATTTTCCATCCGGGAGGGCAGGAAGAGAATATGTGGATAAACCTGAAACCTTTGATTTCTTTAGCCTTCTTGAATTTCCTTATGAAATCTTCTGGATAAGCAGGATCCGCAGTTGCAATATAGGGTATTCTGTGTGCCGCAAGTATCTCATCGATATTTTTCTTTGGCCTGTCTTTCGGATGCTTCACAGGGGTTGTCGTTGTCCATGCCCCGAGTGGAG
>JALTEL010000003.1 GCA_027073945.1 Caldifarciminota bacterium
GAATGATATGCAACATGCGAAGTTAATAACGCAGGGCACGTATCAGGACCATATAGATTCAACGGACACACAGGACTGGTATAAGTTTGAGGTCAAGAGCGGACAGAAAATAACATTAACAATGACACCGCCATCAGGTATAGATTTTGATTTATACCTGTACAATCCGAGCGGGACGCAGAAGGCGAACAGTGTAAACGGAGCAGGTAGAGTAGACCAGATAACATACACGGCTGATGCTGACGGATACTGGTATGGAGAGGTCATACAGTATTCGGGCAACGGAGATTACACACTCCAGTTGAAGATAGAAGACCAGACACATGATACTGGCAATAAGATATGGACAGTAATGGTATATTTAAACGGAGATAATAATCTTGAGCAGTATGCTGTCCAAAATGTAAATGAGCTTGAGAAATCAGGGTCTAACGCGCATGTTAATATAGTCGCACAGTTAGACCGTATATCCGGATATGACAATTCCAACGGAGACTGGACAGATACGAGAAGGTTTTACATAACCCATGATGACAATACCTCTTCCATAAGTTCACAGGTTGTACAGGACCTTGGTGAAAAGGATATGGGAGACAAGCAAACTCTGATTGATTTTGTAAACTGGGGTGTTCAGAATTATCCTGCAGAGCATTATATACTTGTTATAATGGACCACGGCTCTGGTTGGAATAAGTCTGAAGGCGCAAAGGGAGTTTGTTGGGATGAAACAAATGGCAATGATTTTATCAGTGTATCCAGCGGAGAATTTGCTGCTGCCCTGTCATCCATAAAGCATACCCTTGGCAGGAATCTCGATGTTTTAGGGCTTGATGTGTGTTTGACAGGCATGTGGTCTGTCGATGATGTTGCCAGTAATTATGTTGATTATATGAATAGTTCAGAGCAGGTCGAGTATGCTCCGGGATGGAATTATGGTGATATTTTTCAGGATTTGACAGCTCATCCTGATATGACACCTGAGGATTTCTCAAAATGCGTTGTAACGCATACCGATTACGAGCCAACAGAGCAAGCGGTTGACCTTTCCAAAATTCCCACGGTTGATGCTCTTGTTGACACATTTGCAATGAATCTGATAAATCTGAGACCACAGTACAGTTCTGCAATAAACAGTGCAAGAAGTAATACGCTTCAGTTTTATGTTGCGGATTATGTGGACCTGTACAATTTCGCAGAGAACATTAAAAATGCCAGTGTTCCTTCTGCAACCAAAACAATTGCACAGCATTTAATGGACGCAATAAATGATGCGGTTATACAATTCCATACCAGTTCTCATTATGATAACAGAGATTATTCTCATGCACATGGTATATCCGTGTACTATCCCAGTGACCCTTCCAACTATAACCATTCAGATTGGGGTGGAGATTACAATAATCTACCTGTTGCACACAATACCCACTGGGACGAATTTATAAAAGGTGAACAAGGAGGTGGAAGTTCCTCCAATTACGATTACACGCTGTCAAGCGGCACATACAACTGGATAAACACGAGCACGGCAACGGGAGTAACAGGAGACGACCAGTCAAAGAACATATCTCTGCCATTTACATTCACATTCTACGGAGTTAATTATAACAGCGTGAATATATGCAGCAATGGATTTTTGAGTTTCACTTCAACGAGCACGGCATACAATCCACAGAGCATACCGAACAGTTCAGCTCCGAATGCATTAATAGCGCCGTTCTGGAGAGATTTGAATCCGTCGGCAGCGGGCAGGATAACGTATTCGTCAAGCAGCAGCAGATTTGTAGTAACATTTGACGGAGTAAAGAACTACAGGACGGACAACAAAGAGACATTCCAGGTGATATTGTATCCGAACGGAGAGATAGTATTCCAGTACAAGACAATAGACAATGATGTAACAACGGTAATAGGAATAGAGGATGAGAACGGTTCGAAAGGTAAGACGGCAAACTTCCCGTCAGCTAACACGGCATACAGATTTGTACCTACGAGCAAGGATATACTTGCTGCTAATACGGGTTTAAGTGGCGGATTAAGTATGAACACAGTAGCGAGAGACAGGTTAAACATCAGGTTTGGCAGGGCATTAGAGAGAGGAGTGAATTTAAGCATAATAGACATAACAGGGAGAAGAGTAAAGGAATACAGGGCAATGGAAGGAATTAGAGAGATAAGTTTGAATGTAGGCACATTAAGACCTGGTGTATATTTCTTGAAATCAGATTTGAACCCTCATACACCCTCCCGCTTCATCATTATTAAATGATTGTTTGGCGCGGGCTTTAAGCCCGCGCCAAACTAATGTCTAAAAACTTAACACCAACAATACATATGTTGTCAAGTTTTTAGACATTAAATACACTGCATCTCAGTTCATTATAACGGAAGTATGCTGGTGTTAAAATTATTGACACCTTCCCCCTGTATTTCCCCGAAATTATGACCCCTTATTTCCCAAATAGATATGGCATTCAAGTTGCTGCAATAATTGCAAAAGGAGGTTTGCAATGAAGGTTTTTATAAGAAGTATTATCATAATGGCATTTGTAACAGGAGTATCATATGCTGCAATGTCAGGAGACCCCGGGAGTGATTTTGGGAGTGCAAAAGAAATAACGCCCGGGACATATAGGGAGACCTTGGATTCCACAGATCAGATAGATTTTTATAAGTTCAAGGTAAAAACACGGGACACTGTTACTTTAATTCTCACATCTCCGTCAGGTTCCGACTTTGACCTTCAATTGTACAATGCAGCTCAGGTATCTGTTGCAAATAGCGTGAATCCAGAGGGTAAAAGAGATATTGTCGGTGCAGTTGTGGATACCGCAGGCTACTGGTATGCAGAGGTTGTTCAGTATGAAGGCAAGGGAGAATACACGCTTGAATTCCAGAAGGATTCAATTGAACCTGTTTGGACAGTCATGATATATTTGAATGCAGATAATAATCTTGAATCTTTTGGGTACAGCGATTTCAATGAGATGGAACAGGTAGGTTCAAATGCCTATACAAATGTTGTGGTTCAATTTGATACGAAAAGCGGACCTGTAAAGAGATATTTTGTTAAAAAAGATAATAACACAAGCAGCATTACCTCTCCTGTTGTTGATAACCCCGGTGAGCTGGATATGGGTGATGGCCATACACTGGCAAACTTCGTAAGCTGGGCTGTTCGCAAATATCCGGCAAAGCACTATGCCCTTGATATATGGGACCATGGCTCTGGTTGGCATAAAAAAGGCACCGGTGATGAATTATCAGGCCCTGTAAAGGGTGTTTCGCAGGATGAATCAAGTAACTATGACATGATTGGGATTTCTTCGGGTGAATTGAAGGGTGCGCTCTCAAGCATAAAGAGCACCATAGGAAAGAAACTTGATGTTCTGGGTTTTGATGCCTGTTTAATGGGCATGTGGGAGGTGCTTGATAATATAAAAGATTATGCTGATTATGCTGTTGCATCCGAGCAGACAGAAGCTGCTGATGGCTGGTACTACGCGGGCTGGCTCAATATTGGCCCAAATACAACAGGACATGACATAGCTGTTAATATTGTGAATTCACAGCAGGGACTTGCAACACTTGCTGCAATTGACCTTTCAAAAATACCTGAATTATCCACAAAAATTGATACTTTTGCAAAGGCACTTATCAACCAGAGACCCCAGAACTCTGCCTTGATTGATACTGCAAGGGCACATTTCTGGGAAGACGGAAGCGGTAGTTATGACCATGAGTATGGCTGGGAAAGCGGACAGTTAAGTAATTATCATGAGGATATTGACCTGTACCAGTTTGCCCAGTATATTAGCAATACGAGTGGATTGCCTGATGCGGTGAGACACCTTGCCTCAGATGTTATGACTGCTGTTAATAATGCTGTTATAACAACTAATAACAGTAATGATTACAGAGGAGATTCGCATGGCATTTCCATATACTATCCTAAAAATAAGAATGATTACAATCACTCTATCTTTGGTGGAAATTACGATGCTCTGCCAACTTCAAAGCATACCCACTGGGATGAATTTGTAAAAGGCGAAGAAGGCGGTGCCAATTACGATTACACGCTGTCAAGCGGCACATACAACTGGATAAACACGAGCACGGCAACGGGAGTAACAGGAGACGACCAGTCAAAGAACATATCTCTGCCATTTACATTCACATTCTACGGAGTTAATTATAACAGCGTGAATATATGCAGCAATGGATTTTTGAGTTTCACTTCAACGAGCACGGCATACAATCCACAGAGCATACCGAACAGTTCAGCTCCGAATGCATTAATAGCGCCGTTCTGGAGAGATTTGAATCCGTCGGCAGCGGGCAGGATAACGTATTCGTCAAGCAGCAGCAGATTTGTAGTAACATTTGACGGAGTAAAGAACTACAGGACGGACAACAAAGAGACATTCCAGGTGATATTGTATCCGAACGGAGAGATAGTATTCCAGTACAAGACAATAGACAATGATGTAACAACGGTAATAGGAATAGAGGATG
>JALTEL010000004.1 GCA_027073945.1 Caldifarciminota bacterium
ACTCTGGGTTGTAAATAGCTGGGATGGCGTCAGCATTGCAATTCCTGTGCCGTTTCATCAGGCCAATCCGCTCAGAAGCGGTGGACCTGTCAGAATAATAGCTGCAGGATTTCAGTTGACAGAAGGCCTTATCGTAGGTCCAAGAGATTTGTTTGATGATCCAGGATTTGAACCTGCAAGGGAAAAAGCCATTATGATAAGTGATTTTATAAATCAGCAAGGTCCATTTGGGTTAGGCATTGGTAAAGAGCCTAAAATTTCAAAGGCATTGAAAAGAATAGAGGGGAAATTCAAAAAAGAGTATTAAAGCCCCTTCGATGTTTAATTATTTAGTGCCTATTTTTCTGTTTTCTGCTTTCAGTACTGTTGGAAAGGTAAAAGTAACGGGCAGCGAATTTTTTAGCGAAAGGCAGATTAAAAAGATAGTAGGAATAGAAAGTAAGATACCATTTAACAAATTTTTCATACAAAACAGAGAGACAGAGCTTATGTATCTATATAAGTCATATGGGTATTTTGATATAAGTATAAAAAATACCTATGAGAAGGAAAATGGCAAAAATAGTGTGGACGTCAAAATTAATGTGCAAGAGGGTGAAAGATATAAGGTAAAGAACCTTGAATTCATTCCGCCAATGCCTGCAGGAAAATGGAAATATCATGCGGAAAAATTGAAAGGCAAGAACTTTGATACAAAAAATTTTCAGAATATTGAAAAACAAATCATTGAGTTTTATGCCGATAGTGGATATCCATTTGTTGAATCGTGGGATTCCACAACCGTGGATACAACGGGTAAACAGGCCTCTGTTTTTATATTTGTAAAAAAGGGGGATTTTTACTGGTTTGGCAACGTTTTAATTAAAAATACACATAAAGTGAGAAAGGGTTTAATTGAAAAATGTATTACTATCAAAAGAGGAGATGTGTTCTGCAGAACCGAGCTCCTTGCAACTATGAGAAATATATATGCGTTGGGTCTTTTTGAGCATGTCAAGTATAAACTTGTTCCCATAAAAGCTGAAACCATAGATGTTGTTATTGATGTATCCGAGGCCCCGCAGAGAATTTTATCTGTATTTGCAGGTTATCATGTACCTTATGAATTTAATGGAGACTTGAAGTTAGGGCATTTGAATGTTTTTGGTAATGCTCAGAGTATAACATTGAACTATGAATTTTTGAGGAAGATAAAGTTCCCTGTGAGGAGGAAATTCGAAATTTTTTATACAGAGCCCTTTTTCATCGGCTCTCACATAGGAATCAGATTACATCCTTTTTATCAGAGAGATTGGGAAGAGAAAAAAGAAAATTTTGGTGCGGATTTTGCACTTCGCAGAAGATTTGGCAATTTTACATCTGTAAGTCTTGCAGTGTTATGGAAAAAAGTTACAATAGGTGTTCAGGAACATGGTCTTGTTAATTCCATTATATTTCAGTTTGCAAAAGACAGAAGGAATAATATATTTTTCCCGACTTCCGGTTATAGATTGGGTCTGCAGACTGAAGAAGCAGGTGGCATTTTGAGCGGAACCGAAAATTTCAGAAGATTAAACCTGTATTTTTCAAATTATAAATATATATCAGATTATATATTTTGTTCAAGAATTCAAGTGCTTTATGAAAGACCGTTTGGGACTTCTCCTTTTGTGCCTGTTGACGAGAAATTCAGGATAGGAGGTGATGGTACTGTTAGAGGGCTGCCGCGAGATTATATGCTTGTTGACAGAGGATTGCTGATAAACATTGAGTTGAGAAAGAGATTCACAAGTTACTGGGGCGGAAAGTTGTTTGTTGACCAGTTTATACTTATGGAATCGCCTTATGACAGTTATACTACACCTGGCATTGGTACTGAGATATACACACCAATTGGACCTGTCAGGGTTGATTATGGCTTTCATTATCCAATGTGGAAAAATGGCTATTTTTATATAGGCATAGGTGAGATGTTTTGAAAAAAGATGTATTACTTATCAGACTTTCTTCTTTTGGAGACCTGATATTACTCACTTCTTGCTTTGAATATCTGCAGGAAAAAGCGAATACGTATTTGTTAACATCTGAAACATACAGGGGTCTTTTTGATGATGACCCCAGGATAAAGGGTGTGTTTTACGCAAACTCCGGTAAAATTGATATAAAGAAGAAATTTGATATTGTATGTGATATGCATTTCAAACTGAAATCCCAGCTTATTTCTCTCAAAATAAAGGCAAAAAAAAGGTGTGCATATAAGAAAAGAATATGGGCGCGCAGATTGGCTGTGCTTTTGCACAGGAAAATACGAGAAATACCTGTTTACAAACTCTACTTGAGCCCCCTGCAGGATATTTTTAAAGACGATTACAGCCCTATCCCGCGAATTGTCACAGATGCCAAGGCACTCGAAGGTTTGCCTTCACGATATGTTCTTATGTTTCCCGGAGCCAGTGTGCCCACAAAAATATGGCCTTATAGCTATTTCGTGGAGCTTGCGAGATTGATATGGGAAAATTACAGGATTAAGAGTATTTTCGCTGGATACAGCAAAGCATCAAATGAGAGTTTTATAACGGAAAAGCCTGGTAACATGCCTTATGACAGGCTAATTGCATATACAAAGCGTGCAGTCTTTGTAGTATCAAATGATTCCGGACCCGCACACCTTGCAGCAGCTCTGTCTGTACCTCTTTTTGTTTTTTTTGGTCCCACTGTGCCTGAATTCGGATTCAGGCCTGTTTCAAGAGCCCCTGTGTACTTGTTTGAACGCAAGCTCCCATGCCGTCCATGCTCGCTGCATGGAGATAAACCATGTAGACGTGGTGATGTAAAATGTTTACGGGATATAACTCCTGTTGAGGTTTTTAAAAAGGTCAATGATCTAATGATGAGTTTATAAAAACTTTTGCTGTTTTACCGCAACATCTTTTAGCTTTTATTTATAATAATTCATGTTGGTTTTATCCGCTGTTGCATTAAAACAGAATAGAAATATGATAAATTTTCACAATTTGAATGTCTTTCCCTGAATCATTTGACAAAGCAGACTTTATCAATTATAATATTGATATACTACAAAGATGGTAAAGTATATGTTACAGATATAAATTCAGAAAACAAAGGAGGTATTTATAATGGGTTGTGAATCTTCCCAGAATTTTCACTTTTCGCGGGGTCTTGAAGGAGTAATTGCATCAATTACTTCCATGAGTTGTATTGACGGAGAGGAAGGTATCCTTATATACAGAGGAATTCCCATAGAGGCACTTGCCAAAAACTCCAGTTTTGAGGAAACGGCCTATTATCTCTTATTTGGGAAATTGCCCACCCGTGCTGAACTTGACTATTTCATAGGAGACCTGAAAGAACATAGTAAATTAAGTGATGCAGAGATAAATTGTATAAAGAATTTCTCTCGTGATGCCCATCCAATGGATGCGCTCAGAACATCCACCTCTATTATGGGTTTATTTGAACATATGGAAGGGACTGAATCGAGGGAGACTCAACTGCGGCTTGGCATAAGAATTATAGCCAAAATACCTTCGGTCATAGCGGCATTTGACAGGTTCAGAAACGGTAAGGAAATAATACAACCTGACGGCAAACTCTCGCATGCCGCCAATTTTCTGTATATGCTAAGGGGTGAGCAGCCTTCACAGGAGGACGCCAGGACTTTTGAGGTTGCGCTTATCCTTCACCAGGACCATGGACTCAATGCCTCGACATTTGGAGCAATGGTCACAGCGTCCACACTCTCTGATATTTTTTCTGCTATTGTAACAGGTATTGGCACACTCAAAGGGCCTCTCCATGGCGGTGCTAATGAAAGAGTTTTGAAAATGCTAAAGGAGATAGGAACTCCTGACAAAGCAGAGGAATATGTTTTGCAGACACTTAAAGAACACCGTAAAATAATGGGATTCGGACATAGGGTTTACAAGGCTTATGATCCAAGAGCAAAGATACTCAAAGCATATGCCGAAAAGATATCCGAAAGAAATGGAGACATGTCCCTTATACAGATTGGTGAAAAGATTGAAGAAGTTATGATAAGAGAAGTGAGTAAAAAAGGTATCTTCCCTAACGTTGACTTTTATTCAGGTATAGTTTACCATTTTCTTAAGATACCTACGGATTTATTCACACCCATCTTTGCCATGGCAAGAGTTGTCGGATGGGTAGGACATATCGTGGAATATCTTGATGCAAACAGGATTTTCAGACCAAGGGCTATTTACAACGGCCCCATTGATATGGAATACACACCTATGGATAAAAGGTCCAGGTATTAAGGAGTAAAGCATGCTCTGCAAAAACTGTGGGAAAGAGATAAGCGAGGAATACAATTACTGTCCATATTGCGGTTTCCCGACAGGTAAAAATCCATCTGAATATTTCGTAAGAATCGGCTCTGATTTGCGCAGGAAGGGAAAGATGAAGGAGTCTTTTGAACATTGTATGAATGCGGCAAAGATGACAAATGACCCTTACATTTATAAATCAGCAGGCGAACTGGCATTTTTGATAGGTGACCTTCAAGTTTCAAGTGAATTATATGAAAAATCCATCTCACTCTTACCCGATTTTCCTGATACTTTGTATGATATGGGAGTTCTTCAGTTCAGGGCTGGGAAAATAAAAAAGGCTATAGAATATTTTACAAAATGCCTCGATATAAATGTTCAATTCTCAATGGCCTATTATTGGCTTGGACATTCTTATTATCACACTGGTAAGCTGGACAAAGCCATAGAGTATTTCCATAAATTTTTGGAACATAGCCCTGAGTCAATGATAGCGCATTATCATCTCGGTGTAGTGTATCATACAAAGGGAGAAGAGGAAAAGGCATTTTCCCATTTTAAGGTACTTGAACAATCCGGTGCTGAATATGCGAGTCTGTTTTTTCATATGGGTAACGTACTATTTAAGATGCACAGAATTGGAGAATCCGTTAAATACCTGAAAAAGGCTTTATCAATAAATCCGGCAGAGCAGAGAGCCTTAAATTTGCTTGAAAAAATAACGCAGCCTCCAAGCCTTTAGTTTGTGGTATTAAACCTAAGGTTTTTGTATTTGATTTTTATTATCGGCTGTTGTGTATTAAAATATAAGTATGTACAAATATCCTGAAGTATACGATGTCATAGTTGTGGGTGCAGGTCATGCCGGTATAGAAGCCGCCCTCTCAGCATCACGAATGGGTGCAAAGACATTGCTATTTACCATAAGCATAGAGCAGATTGGTCAGATGTCCTGTAATCCTGCAATAGGTGGACTTGCAAAATCCCATCTTGTTAAGGAAATTGATGCACTCGGGGGAGAGATTGGTATGGCTGCTGATGAAACGGGTATTCAATTTAAAATGTTGAACACGTCAAAAGGGCCTGCAGTCTGGTCTCTGCGTTCACAAAATGACAGAGAAGCTTACAGAAACAGAATGAGGCACGTGATACTTTCACAGAGGAATCTGGATGTAAAGCAAGAGGAAGTGACAGCGGTTATTGTAAAAGAGAAAAGGGTCGTTGGTGTTCAAACGCACACAGGGCTATTTTACGCATCCGGCTCAGTTGTACTTACAACAGGCACCTTTCTTGGCGGTAAGGTTTTTATAGGACTTGATGCTTTTGCAGCGGGAAGAATGTGGGAATTCCCGTCCAATGCGTTATCAGAAAATCTCAGAGCACTTGGCCTTGAAATAGGTAGATTTAAAACAGGAACTTCGCCCCGAATCGATATAAGAACAGTTGATTTAACTGCTATGAAATTAGAGGTGGGAGATGAACAGCCCAGAGGATTTTCTTTCAGACATCCGTTTCTTGAAGTTGCACAACTGCCATGTTATTCGACGAGGACTAATAAGAAAACGCACGGAATAATAAAGGATTCTCTTGTGCGCTCACCTCTTTATACGGGTATGATCAGTGGAGTTGGACCGAGATACTGCCCTTCAATAGAGGTAAAAATTGTGGATTTTCCCGACAGGGACAGCCATAGAATTATTATTGAACCTGAAGGCAGGAATAGTTTTGAGTATTATTTGAACGGGCTTGCGACATCCATCCCCATGGATTATCAGATTAAGATGTTACGTTCAATCCGGGGACTTGAGCATGTGCAGATACTGAGGCCGGGATATGCTGTAGAGTATGATTATGTTATGCCATATCAGCTATATCCGTGGCTTGAGACAAAATTGGTGAAGGGGCTGTTTCTTGCGGGTCAGATAAACGGAACATCCGGATATGAAGAGGCTGCAGCTCAAGGTATAGTAGCGGGTATAAATAGCCTGTTACGACTTGATAACAAAGAATTTGTCCCAAGCAGAGCAGAATCTTATATAGGTGTTTTGATTGATGACCTAATATCAAAGGGTACTGATGAACCTTATAGGCTCTTTACCTCAAGGTCTGAATATAGATTAATGTTACGTATGGATAATGCAAGAGACAGAATGATGAAATACGGTTATAAATTTGGGCTTATCAAAGACACCGAATACAGGGAATTTTTAGAAGAAAAGGAGAAGTTGGAGCGTATAATTAATTTTTTACGGAGAACAAAGATAAAAAAAGAGTCTCTTAAACTGCTTGCAGATGATCGAAAATCTGAGTCTAACACGCAAACTTTATTTAACACACTAAAAATTCCTGGTGTCAGATACAATGACCTTGTTAAGCTCTCTCTTTCAGAGCCCCTCTCTCCAATTCTGACAGAACGTGTTGAGATAGAGGCAAGATACGATGGATATATTGACAGGATGAAAAGGGAAGCCGATAAAATCGGAAAAATGGACAGGATAAAGATTCCCGTGGATTTTGACTATAGATCCATGAGAAACCTTACAAATGAAGCAAAGGAAAAATTGAACAAGAAAAAGCCTGCTACACTCGGAGAAGCTTTGAGAATCCCTGGTATTTCACCGAGTGATGCTATGTCAATTTATTATTATTTAAAGGAGAAACATGAAATTACTGCTAATTGACTGCGAATATGTAATTTATAAGCCAACCATAATGGGTTGGAATGAGGGTGATGAAGTTGAAATTAAGGAGAAGAGAATTGACAATGTAATTTGCGTATTGATTCATGCAGAGCCTCCTGATGCGGAAAATGAGGGCAAAGTAATAACAAAAGCCGTGAAACAAATTAAATGGTTATGCGGGAAATTGGGTAACAAGCGAGTATTACTGCATTCCTTTGCGCACCTTTCTCATGATAAAGCGGACCCCGAAACAGGTCGTAAAATAATCAAACAAATAAGCGAAAGATTGAAATCAGTGGATTACCAGGTCTTTGAGACTCCGTTCGGATGGTTTTTGGATTTTGAGACAAAGTGGAGGGGACATTCTCTCGGCAGAATTTTCAAGTCCATATAATCTCATGGGTAAACAAACTGATGCAAGTATTTGTGTAATTCTTTTAATAGCTTTATAATTATAATATGCAGGTATTCTATCCGATATTTCAAAAAGAGCATGTGCCTCCTTTTGAGGTGAGTGGCTCCATACGCAGGAGGTATAATGAAATTCCCAAGAGACTGGAAATAATTATTGATGCTATAAAAAAACAAGAAGATAAATATACACTTGTACCTATTGCATCTATAACACCTGATAATCTTGCACGTGTTCATTCATCTGAGCTTATAAGTTTTTTTTCTTCAATGAAAAAGAGCCTTAAACGAAAAGACATTGTTGTGCCTGATGCATTTCCAGTAAGGGAATTTACCCTGCCATCTTCTCTGCAATTCAGAGCGGGATATTTTTGTTTTGATGCTGCCACTCCAATAAGAAAAGATACGGTAAAGGCTGCTCTTAATGCCGCATCCGCCAGTTTGAAAGCGGCCGACCACGTCCTCAGTACAGGAGAAAATGCCTTTGCTCTTGTCAGGCCGCCAGGACATCATGCAGGGCGAGACTATTTTGGCGGATACTGCTATATAAATAATGCGGCGCTTGCTGCGGAAAGGTTTTCTAAACATGGGAAGGTCGCAATTTTGGATATTGATTATTATCATGGAAATGGAACACAGGATATTTTTTATTCATCCGACAAAGTGCTGTATATGTCAGTTCATAGAGACCCTGATGTAGAGTTTCCATTTTTCTGGGGCTACCAGGAAGAAAAAGGGAAGGGAAAGGGAGAAGGATGGAATGTTAACGTTCCCCTTAAAGGCTCTGTAACAGGTAAATTATATCTGGAGGTTGTTAAAAAGCTTATCGCGCTGGCAAACAAGAAGAAAGCAAAATACCTTGTTGTTTCCTTTGGTAGCGATATACATAAAGATGACCCACTTGGTACTTTTAAGTTGGTTGATGGTGATTTTGCAAAGATAGGTAAGCTGCTAAAACAATTAAATATGCCGACACTAATCATACTTGAAGGCGGATTTAATGCAGCTGTCCTTAAAAATTCTACTTTAAACTTTCTGGAGGCTTTTAATGGATAAAAAGGTATTAAGATTTGGTCTAAAGTTTATCAAAATATCCTCTTATCTAATACTGATATTTACGCTTCTGTACTTCCTATATGCGCTAATATCGCTTTTTACAGGTGGATATTATTCTGCAGGTGCTGTTGTATATGCTCTATTGTTTAACATAATCCTGCCTGTGTATGGTGGAATTTTGCTGTATTTTTTACTTTACGGTTTTGCTGCAGTACTTTATGACTACTTTGAAAGAAAGTTTGGCAGGGATACAGAAGAAGAAAAAGAGTCAGATTAATATAGTATCAGTCCTGAATACCGGTCCATCCGTACATGTTCTGAAATAACCTTCCTGCCCGCGTTTTTTTACGGCGCATCCTGAGCATATGCCTGTACCACAACCCATAACTTGTTCAAGAGATACATACAACATGGAAAGAGGCACCTTTTGCATGAGTTTTTTTATCATGCCTATAGGACCACAGGCAAGTACAGGAGATCTTTTATCATACTCGAAAAAATCCGTTATAAAACCTCTGTTTTTGCTGCTATTGTCTTCTGTAGAGATAACAAACCTATCAAAATTTAAAAATTCTACGAATTTATTGTTGAGCGTGGAAAACCCTATGTAAGCCTTGCTGTAATTATAAGACTTTGCGTAAAAGTTCAGTGGAGCTATGCCTGTTCCCCCTCCGACTAAAATTGGCGCTTTAAAAGTTGGGAATCCATTCCCGAGTGGCCCCAAAATATTCAGGCTCTGCCCGGGTTTGTATTCAGACAGTATTTTAGTGCCCCTGCCCACTATTTTTATGAGCAGACTGAAGCTGTTTTTCTGTACATTGAAAATGGAAAAAGGTCTTCTGAGGAGTGGTATTCCCAGATTGTTGACTTTTATATTGACAAATTGACCTGGCTTTGCAGTATTTACTATATAGGGAGATTCCATGGTTAAAACAAACAGTTCATCGCTTAAAAACCTGATGTTAGTTATTTCGGATTGAAAAAATCGCATCTTTTAATTTTGAAACAACATATTCTACCTCATGCTCTGTGAGGTCGGGGTAAAGAGGAAGGGTAATTTCTCTGTTAGATATATCCTCTGTTAAAGGAAGTTGCACATCTTTAAATATTTTACTGTAATATGTAAATTTGTGAATTGGTTTATAGTGCCAGCTTGTTTGTATGCCCGCTTTACTTAAGTAATGCACGATTTCATCCCTTTTCTCGTTTACAATTACAGGGAAAATATAATTGGCACTGTGTCTGAAATCATTGAATGGCACATTTATTTCATCAATATCGGCAAGAAGATTCCTATAGATTCCAACCAATATTTTTCTGCGCTCATTGTTTTTCATGAGCTTTTTTAGTTGAATACGACCTATTGCTGCCTGTATTTCCGTAGCTCTATAATTGAAACCCTGGGCTATTACATCATAATAATCCTTCTTTCCCTTAAACCTCTCAAAAGACATACTTGTCATACCATGCGAACGAAGAAGTTTCAGATTCTCGTAGATAGCAGTATCATTTGTAACGATAATTCCCCCCTCACCTGTTGTCATGTTTTTGTTCGCAAACAGGCTGAACACTGCAATCTTACCAAAATGTCCGCAGTATTTGTTTCTATATGTGGAGCCGTGAGCATGAGAGCAATCCTCTATGAGTATTATATTCTCTCTGCCACAGAAATCGGCTAATTTGTGTATATTATTCATAAATCCTGCAATATGGACAAAAGTAATAGCTTTAATAGATATGCGGGAAGGAATTTTTGCAGGATCAAGGTTCAAATTACCTGGACCTGTAATTTCACCCAGTATAGGCGTTGCTCCAATCCAGAGTAGAGGAGTTAATGTAGAAATAAAAGTATAGGACGGCAAATATACTGTATCAAGTTTCTTTATACCGGCGGCCATGTAAGCAAGATGGAGACCTGCTGTACCGCTTGATACGAAAACGGCATATCTATGCCCTGTATATGCCGCAAATTCTTTTTCAAATTTCTCCGTCTCAGGTCCTGCTGAAAGCCAGTTTGAATCCAGAACCTTACCGACAGCTTGTTTCTCCTCATTCCCAAGAGAAAGTTTGAAAAGTGGGACTTTCCAGGTGTTATTCAGTGCGTTTATTATTCTCCTCTAATTCTTCTTTTGCTCTTTTGAGAGAAAGCTTGATCCTTCCCTGATTGTCTATATCTATAACTTTAACAGGAATTATGTCACCTTCATTAACGACATCTTTTACCTCGGCTACGCGCCTATTGGCAAGCTCAGATATGTGTAAAAGACCTTCTTTTCCGGGAAGAACTTCCACAAAAGCACCGAAATTCACTATTTTCACGACCTTTCCTCTGTAAATCTTACCCCGCTTTACTTCCTCCACAAGTCCTAATACCATGTCCTTAGCATCCTTGACATTTTTTTCGTCAGTTCCTGATATTGTTACTGTGCTGTTTTTGTCATCAATCTCAAGGTTTGTGTCTGTTTCTTCCATGATTTTGTGTATCATTTTGCCGCCAGGCCCTATAATAATACCTATCTTCTCATGGGGGACAGGAACAATTGCCACCTTTGGTGCATATCTGGATACAGTAGATCTTGGTTTTGATATTACAGCGCGCATTTTTTCCAGAATTGCCAGTCTGCTCTCTTTTGCTCTTTCGAATGTCTCTTCAATTAATTCGAGTTTAATGCCTTTTCTCTTAAGGTCTAATTGTATGGCAGTTATGCCCCTGTCAGTGCCTGCGACTTTAAAGTCCATATCGCCGAAATGGTCTTCAAGTCCAAGAATATCGGTAAGTAAGCGGTATTTACCATTTTCTTCAACGAGTCCTGTTGAAATACCTGCAACCATGTTTTCTATTGGAACACCTGCATCCATAAGTGAAAGTGTTGCTCCACAGACAGTAGCCATAGATGATGAGCCGTTGGATTCAAGTATATCGGATACAACTCTTATTGTGTAAGGAAAATCATTCTCCGGAGGTATAACGGATTTTATAGCCTTTTCCGAGAGATTCCCATGCCCCAGCTCCCTTCTTGAAGGTCCGCGTAAAGGTTTTAATTCACCTGTTGAAAATGGAGGGAAATTGTAATGGAGAATAAATCTTTTTTCTTCCTCCAATTCCATTTCCGATAATTTTTGGACGTCTCCTTTTGTTCCAAGTGTTGTCGCAACCAGTGCCTGTGTCTCTCCCCTTGTGAAAAGCGCAGAGCCATGTGTTCTGGGCAGAACAGATATCTCACAGGTGATAGGCCTTATATCCTTTTCCGAACGTCCGTCCGGCCTCTTTCCCGTTTCAAGCACTCTACTTCTGAAGATTTTTTCCTCGATATCCATCAATGCCTGTTTAACAGCTATTTCACTATCGGGATATTTTTCATTCATCAAATTGGATATCTCTTCTTCTATGGCAGACAATTGAACTTTTCTGTCAAGTTTACCCTCGCAAAATATAGCATCTGATAACCTATCAGCGTAAGCTTCAATATCATTGTACAATTCCTGACTCACAATAATTTTTGTGTAGTCGACTTTTTCTTTATTGAAATTGGCAGCGAATTTTCTTTGTAATTCCTCGGTTTTTGCGATATGTGCAAGTCCCGTTTTTATGCCTGTTAGTACTTCGTTTTCAGGTATCTCTTTGCCCCAGAATTCTATCATGTTTATTTCATTGTTTGAGCCAGTCAGTAGTATATCAACATCGCTTTGAGCCATATCCGTATTTGTGGGGTTCAACACGTAGTTCCCGTTAATTCTTCCCAATTTAACGGCACCTATTGGACCGTCAAATGGTATTTCCGAAATCATAAGTGCTGCTGATGCCCCTATTATCCCGAGTGTAAGAGGGTCATTCTCCATATCGTATGAGAGCAAGAAGGCAATAACTTCCACCTCGTCAATCATATTTTGAGGGAATCTGGGCCTGATTGCGCGGTCTATACCTCGGGACATCAGTATTTCTCTGTCATGAGGTTTGCCTTCCCTTTTTATATATCCACCGGGAATCTTACCGGCAGCATACATCTGTTCTCTGTACTCAACAAGCAGTGGCAGGAAATCTCTCTGCTCATTTGCCTTTTTTAAGATTGTGGTGACCAAAACAACCGTGTCTGCATAAGAAACCAGTACCGAAGAATTTGCTTGTTTTGCAAGGTGCCCTGTCTCAAGTGTTAATGTCTTTCCGCCTATTTCAATGCTTTCTCTTATTACGGTATCACTCATCTTATGCCCAATTCTTTCTTTAGTTCAAGGAATTTCTTATAGTCTATTCTGCTTAAATATCTAAGCAATTTCCTTCTGTGACCGACCATTTTCATAAGTCCGTATCTTGAATGCACATCTTTTTTATGAGATTTCAAGTGCTCTGTCAATTTTTTTATTCTGCCTGTAAGCAAGGCAATCTGAATTCTTGCAGAACCGGAATCCTTTTCATTTTTTGCCCATTTTTTTATAATTTCTTGTTTTTCTGTTTTTTCCATTATCTTTCAAACCTCCTATTTTATCTATGTATCAATAAATTATACACTTATCCTCCTGAACAATCAAAATATAGCAGGCTTTTTGGCTATATTTTCAGATAACAATCTCCCCAGTGCAAAGCTTTTCTTGTTTTCAAACAATAAAATTCTGCTCACCTGACCTTCTGTTAAGTTTTCTTTATTTTGCACCTGAACCTTTATGTAATTATCGCTTGTGCCGTAACATGTATTATCCGCGCATCTTTCAATGAGTACGTTAATCTGCCTGCCTATAAACCTGTCTATGTATTGCTTTCGTTTTTCTTTTGCAACCTCAAGTAGCACCTGTTTTCTCGTATTTATTACAGAAGCGGGTAGTTTTTTAAGAAGAGCAGCCTCTGTGCCATCTCTCGGTGAGTATTCAAATACATGTAAATAGGAAAACGGTAGGGCATTCATAATATCAAGTGTTCTTTCAAAATCTTCTTCGGTTTCGGTGGGGAAGCCAACTATGACATCTGTGCCTATGGAAACATACTCTGATGCGGATTGCAATTTATTGAAAATATCAACAAACTGTTCTGTTTTATAAGGTCTCTTCATATCCCTGAGAATTTTGTCCGAGCCACTCTGGATAGCAATGTGGAAATGTGGCATTATATAGCCATTTTTTAGCAGAGATATGAGACTTTTATCAACATGATTGGGCAGAATAGAGGACAATCTTATCCTTACAGAGTACCTGTTTTTTATTGCTTTTATCAAATGGGAAAGTCCAGCTTTATCCTGTTTACCCCAGTCTCCTATTTGGGTGCCTGTGAGAACTATTTCTTTTACACCGTTACAGACGAGAAAATCTATTTCTTTTAAAATTTCTTCTGCTTCACGGTATCTTGATTTTCCTCTGACTTTAGGAACAATACAATAGGAACACCTGAAATCGCAGCCTTCCTGTATTCCTACGAGCGCTCTTTTGCGATTTGCAACCCGTGTTTGCGGTAATCCATGGGCATTGAATTTACTCAGAATTTCCTGCATGCTTAACCATTCAACATCCGGAGATTTATTCACGGGATAATTTATATAGCATCCTGTTGCAATAATCTTTTTATCTCTGTGTAAAAATTTTGAAATTGCTTTTCTCGTGTCCCTTTCCGCTTTGTGTGTAACAACACATCCGTTGACTATGATGATATCAGCTTGTTCTGGGTTTGGACTGAAATGAAAGCCTTTTGCAGT
>JALTEL010000005.1 GCA_027073945.1 Caldifarciminota bacterium
CGATGCTGCGGATAGTTCTTATTCCAACTCTCCATATATAATGCTTCAATCGAAAGCAGATACAGCGAGTGGTGATGCAGTGACAAATGTAGCGCAGAACTTTGAACTTCGCAACATCACATCATTTGCTGGGGATGGTGTAGTTCCTGGCTATCGTCTTGGAATAAACAATAATGACGGAACAGAATTAGTATCCATTTTAAGTGGTGGCAATGTCGGCATCGGGACAACGAGCCCGAGTTATAAACTTCATGTCACCACTTCATCTACATCTTTAACGGGATTGATATATGGATATAGACCTTCCAATAATTATGGAGCTGGTAGGTTCACAATCTATGGATACAGATATGGATCATCAACTGAAGCAAATGGCGGTACAAGTTGGAGCAATAGTGGCGTTGATGCCGCAGTGAAGGGATATTCTTACTGGGGGAACAACTATTCTGCCGGTGTGGCGGGATACAACTACAATGATTATACTAATTGTGCAGGTGTTATTGGAGCAAATTCGGGCGGAACTTATTGGGGTGCACTTGGCTATAAGGATGCAAGCAGTAATACTTGGGCAGGATATTTCAATGGAAATGTCAATATCACGGGCAATCTAACTGCTGGCTCTATACCGACTGCAGGTGGCTGGACAGACGGCGGGGCGAATGTTTATCTTACAACAAGCACTGACAATGTCGGCATCGGAACGACGAGCCCTTCACAAAAGTTTTCGTTATACAACGGTAATTTTATAGTATATCCTGTCGATGCTGCGGATAGTTCTTATTCCAACTCTCCATATATAATGCTTCAATCGAAAGCAGATACAGCAAGTGGTGATGCGGTGACAAATGTAGCGCAGAACTTTGAACTTCGCAACATCACATCATTTGCTGGGGATGGTATAGTTCCGAGCTATCGTCTCGGAATAAGCAATAATGGTGGAACAGAATTAGTATCCATTTTAAGTAGTGGCAATGTTGGCATCGGAACTACAAGCCCAAGTTATAAATTACATGTTGACGAACCGTCTTCCGGAGGCAGAGCAGTATACGGTATTAATTCCTATTCTGGCTCATCTGATGGTTATGGAGGTTATTTTGTTGCTAACAATGATAACAGTTACGGATACGGTGTTTATGCCAGCGGGGGCTGGTATGGAGGATATTTTGAAATATATGGAACGGGTGGTAGTGCAGCAGTGAATGCTGAAGTAAGTAATTCATCGTCTTGGGCTGATGGGGTGTCTGCAACTGTTTACGGCAGCGGCAACGCAATTTATGCTGAGTCAGACGGCGATGGCTCCACGATTTATGCTAATGAATACGGTGGCAACGACGCTGCCGCGGTTTATGGTTACAAATCTTGTTCCTCTGGAGTTCAATATACTGAAGCTATCCGTGGTTACGAATATTATCCAGCCGGTTCTGGCGATGACGCAGACAGCCTTGCCTGTGGAGTTTTTGGCAAAACTGACAATGGAGATAGTTATTATTTTTATACCGGTGCGGGCGTGATTGGAATGGGTGATTATAGTAACGATGCAACAGGTGGCGCAGGTGTTTATGGCAGGGGCAAGTGGGGTGTATATGGTGATGGCGGCTATGCTGGTGGGCGATTCCAGGGCGGTAGCGGTCTTGCATGGGCGAGAATCGCATACGAAGACGCTTCAAATGACACTACAGGAGCATATCTCGACGGAGGGACATCTTTTGCTTATATAGCTCATGATGGCGGAACAGATAATACTTATGGTGGATATTTCGATGGAAATAGTAGCGATAACGATTATGCCTATGTTGGAGCCAATTATTCGGGGACAGATTACAAAATAATCGGTGGTGGAAGTGTTTCGACAATTATGGAAACCCGAATAGGTCGGAGGGCTCTCGTTTGCCCTGAAAGTCCTGAGTTTTGGTTCGAAGACCTTGGCAGCGCAAAACTCGTAAATGGGCATTGTCATGTCGAACTCGACCCTATCTTTCTCGATTGCGTTACTATCGATAAGGACCATCCGATGAAGGTTTTTGTCCAGCTTGATGGCAATTGCAACGGCGTATATGTCGAAAAGGGCATTACAGGATTCGATGTATATGAACTCAACGGTGGCAAAAGTAATGTAGCATTCGATTACAGAATTATGGCGAAGCGCAAGGGCGATGAAGATAAACGCTTCCCTCTTGCACCGCCAAGGCTGAAACCACAAAAGCGGACCGAGCAAACAACTGCTGCTTACAATAAAATTGATTCCTCTTCGCTAACTCACACGAAAAATAATGTGCTTGTGGTAGTCCCGGATGAATGGAAAACCGACCAGCAACCAGACGAGGAACCGAGCGAAACACCAGATGATATAGAAAAATCCGCAGGAGAGGAGAAATAATGCAACCCACAGCTTTAGTTGTAAGGGAGCGGGAATTACTCATTTACCCATCGTTCTGACCGAAGTCGGAAAGATGCCAACTTATGTCAAGATAATGCTTATGGTAGTGGCATAGAATTTTTAGGAGGAATAAAAATGAAAATTAAAAATCCGAGCATCGTGCTAAAAGACGGAGAACCAACCGCAGTGATACTCGATATAAATGAATACAGAGAGTTGCTGGAACGACTGGAGGACGATGAGGATTTGAGGATACTGGAAAAGATGAGGAAGAAAGCTCTTACTTTCAGGAAATTGGAAGATTTCCTCGTCGAGAAGAAGATGAATGTATGATGTATATATCGAGCGTGCGGCAGAACGGGACATTAAAAGATTTTCTGAACAAATTGTTCATCGTATCGTTCCAAAACTCAGGAGCTTATCCGAAGACCTCAGACCCGATGGTTGTAGAAAAATCGCTCGTTCAAAATCAGATTGGCGAATTCGTGTTGGGCATTATCGCATAATTTACGAGATTGACGATAAGGAAAAGGCGGTTAGAATAATGCGTGTAATACATCGAAAAACCGCCTACCGATTTTGATAACCGAAGCAGTCGGCACGGATGCGAAACATCCCGCCGGGGCGGAAAAGGAGAAATGCAAGCCACGACTTCGGTCGTGGAATACAAAAATAAACATAAAGAGGAGGTAATAATGACAAAATGGATTACAATAGCAATACTGGTGCTGTTCGTTGCACAGTTGGCATTCGCACAAACACTAAGCAATGCAGAATACCAAAAACTCAAGGAACAAATCAAGCAGGAGGTCATCCAGGAGCTGAAAGCGGAGTATAACCTCGTGCCAAAAACAAAAACAACCAGCACAGAATCGACCAGCGAAAAAAACAAGGTGGCTAAACAAAAAACTAGCGCTCCCGAGCAAAAAAAATCTGTCTCGACAATTGAAATCAAGCAGAAACGCAGCACAAAAGCACAAAGATTAACCAAGGGAAAAACGACGGAAAACAAGAAGTCGAGCGAACTACCATCGGAGAAATAGTGCAGTTCAGGACTTCTTCATTTTAAGGGGACTATGCGAAGCGGAAAACAGCAATACCTCGGTAATACAAAAGCAAAATTGCAAAGTCAGCAGCGAAAAGGCTATACAGTCGGTGGAAGATGAGGCAGAATACTATATTATTTAATTGAATAGCGATTATCGAATAAATAGAGCGTATTCGATAATGATATTGCGGGCAGAGCCTCGAATGATCTGCTCGTATTATTATATATTGAAGATTAGGATAATAATATTTAATAGGCTAATTTAGAAATGCAAGGAACAATTTCATCTATTATTTTTGTTCTCGCTATTTTTAACTTTTCTCCAGCTGAACGACACGATTGCCATCATAAACGAACAAATTAATCCTGCTGTGTATCCCCATAATATTGCTTGTTCTGTTCCCATTGCGAATTCTGCGATGGCAAATGCGGGGATAACCATTAAAATATTTTTAAGATGTTTATCTTCGATGTATTTTAGTTTTCCCAACAATTTGAATGAATATACTAAAAATATAATCCACATAAATAAGAATGCCGCGAGCCCGATTAGCCCTGTTTTCGCAGCAACATCGGCGAAGGAATTATCGACAAATACGCCTTCTCCGCTGTGCATCGTAATAAAATGCTGCCCTAATCCACCGCCGAGTAATATACCTTTTTGCTTCAATATGTGAACCACTTCCATAGTTTCTATAAATCGCATTCCGAGAGCGGCATCGTAAAATATTTTAGTAAAAGTTTCCAATCGTTTAGTGAGTAGAAATAGAAAAATCAGTTGTTTTCTAAATATCACGGCGAGAAGCATACCGCTCGATAGACCAATGATACCGAATTTTTTAATAATGTTCCAAAAATATCTTAATCTCTTCCCCTTAACCTGTTGAAATAAATTTACAATAAATAGTATCAGGGTTGCTATAGTCCCGGTAATCCATAACCCTCGTAATCTTGCTTGGATTGACATAAAGATAATAATGAGGAGAAATATAATGTCTATCCAACTTTTTTTTACATTAGTGAAAAAATTGTCTTGAATTATTATCAGGAAAAATAGCAACATCAAATCCATGTGAGTTCCC
>JALTEL010000006.1 GCA_027073945.1 Caldifarciminota bacterium
TTGTTGCTATTTCACCTGATACGCTTGTTGCACTGTGGGAGCCTGCAAGCGGCGATGCCAATGAGTATTTCCTTGGAGCAAAGGCTGCATACTCCTTTGACGGTGGAGCAACTTGGTCACAGTATGATCTTGATGGAACAAATACACACCATAGAGGGTATCCTTCTATGATGTATGATAAAGTTGCAGGAAGACCATGGTTCTACTGGCAGGAATTAAATTCCTCAGTGGGATATACAAAATCATGGGTTGCATATGACGCAGCTTTCCCTCTGGGACTTCTGACAGTTATTGAACTTCCCAATGATAGCGGGTATGGACTTGGTGATGTCTTTGCAAAGGGTGATACAGTTGTCGCATGGGCAATGGGTTATGGCGCAGCAGTGCCTCTTAAGATTTGGAGGTCAACGGATGCAGGTGCAAGTTGGTCAGAGGATGTATCCATGGAAGACAGCCTTGGTGGCAATTATGATATGCCATTTTTCAGGTATGATTATACGAACAATGTGCTCTATCTTTTAGGTCTCAACTACAATGATGACTCTGCATTTGTCGTTGCATCCAACGATATGGGAGCCACCTGGGCCAGCCCTGTCTGGACAGCAGTCCCGCATGATACATTTGTTGAGGCAAGCTGGTGGTATTCAGTGGACGGCTTAGTTGACAACAACGGTACAGTGCATTTCGGTGTTGTGATGTCTCCGTCAGGATACGAAAATGGAATTCTCTATGACCTTAAGTATGACGGTTCAACCTGGACAGAGACAAGAATAGCAGGAGATTCTCTTTATGGAGATACCTCAGCAACAGCACCGTTCTCTCATAGTGCAAGAATTCCGTCAATGGGAATGGATGCAAATGGCAATCTGTACGCTATTTACAGCTATGTTGACACCTTGACAGTTAATGATACACTTTATGCTATCCAGGATGAAGCTGTATCCTATTCCAATGATAACGGAGCAACATGGACACAGTTTGGATGGATTGACAGCACCGGAGATAACTATGCAGCAGATATGGATGAGGGAAGAGGCGAAGCAGCTTCCTTCATACCATGCGATGCAAACGGATATCTGCATTTCAACTATTACTTTGCATACGATGAGGATAATTATACCACAATATTCCATTACGGAAGCCATTATTATTCCGGTGTAAACGAAGAAACAAAAGGCAGAGACAGGGTTAATTTCAATATAACACCGACAGTTGCATCAGGAAGAGTAAATGTTTCCTTTGCCATGAACAAAGCAGGCAATGTTAACATAGCCCTTTACAACGTGGCGGGAAGAAGAGTTGCAGTACTGGCAAATGGTATGATGAGCGCAGGAAATCACACCCTGAGCCTCAATACATCCAGTCTTGCATCGGGCATTTACTTTGTCAATATGAAGACGGAAAATGGAATTTCGACAAGGAAGTTAGCGGTTAGATAGAAATTCAAATAGCTGAAAAGCTAAAGCGGGCAGAATTCTCTGCCCGCTTTTTTTATTGGATTTTTCAAGTGGATGAATGAAATATTGTAGGTTCTTAACACACAGGGAATGAGTGCGAATGTAATTTAAATAAAGTGGTAGCTATTTTTCTTTTACAAAGTTCAGTCTGAGATTTGCAAGTGAGATTTCTATTTCTTTCCTTTCCTTTTCTTCCATTTTATCTTTAACAAGTACGAACAGGTTGTCTATAGCGTCAATAGCCAGTTTTGCCTGTGCAGTGTCCTCTTTTATCTCACCGGTTTCGGGATGTGATATCGCACCTAAGTATGCCCATGCCTTACTGATAAGATTGGCGATTGTTATAACTATTATATCGGATACTTCCACTGGTTTTTCAATTTTCTTTTCGTTCTCTTTGTTCATACTAATATTATAATTTTTCATATTTGAACAGTCAAATTTCTTCTTTTTTCTTTACAAACAATGTAAGTCCATGAATATCCGTAACAACAATTTCATCTCCCTCCGCTATTTCAAGAGATGAGCGGCATTTCCACAGTTCTCCTCTTATGAGCGCCAGTCCGCCTTTTTTATCTATCCTGGTCTTTGCGATACCGGAAAGACCTATCATACCTTCCTTGCCTGTTGTCGGTCTTTTCCTGAAAGCAGCATAGGCTTTTGCTATTACCCAGAGAAAGAAGAGAATGGTAAAGGCCGTAACGCCGATAATGGAAAGTAGAGATATCTTAAAATAAAATGGCGCACCTTTAAAGAGAAGCAGGGAGCCGAGGACAAGAGATGTCACTCCGCCTATTGATAGAAGCCCGTGAGACACGATCTTAATCTCAAGTATGAAGAATATAAGTCCTAAAACAATGAGCAGCACACCTGCATAGTTGACGGGAAGGGATTGAAACGAATAAAATGCAAGGATCAGGGATATGCCCCCGATTATACCCGGCAGGATTGCTCCAGGATGTGACAGTTCAAAGAAAAGTCCGTAAATACCCAGCATCATGAGAATATATGCAATATTGGGATTGCTGAGTATTAAAAGTGCCTTTTGCCGCTGTGTCATCCCGATTTCCTTTACAATGGGATGCTTTATGTGTACAATAATCGTATCATCGTTTACAATAGTGGTTTTACCGCTCACGGAGTCAATGACGCCGTTTATTGAATTGCTTATAAAATCAATAAGATGTAATTTTTTTGCCTCTTCCTCAGTATAGCTTGTAGCCTCTCTCACGGTGAGCTCTGCAATGGAAGCATTCCTTCCTCTTTTTAGGGAAATGGATTTTATATATGAGGCAGCGTCATTTTCCACTTTCTTTGTCATAATAGAATCCATCTTGCCATGTAGGCTTACTGGGTGAGCTGCGCCAATGCTCGTTCCCTCCGACATTGCTGCAAAATTGGCGGCGATTGTGATAAATGTGCCCGCGGATGCTGCTCTTGCCCCTTGGGGAGATACAAATACACAGACGGGAACTGTGGATGTCAGTTCTTTTTTTACAATCTGCCTCATGGATTGGTCAAGGCCTCCCGGTGTATCCAGAGAAATGATAACAAGTGAAGCATTATTCCTCTGTGCTTTTTCTATGCCCTGCGTAACGTATTCAGCAACCGGAGGGGAAATAACTCCATTAACATTCAAATGATATACAAGGGATGAAAAAATAATAAAAAGCAGCATTGGCTATCCCTCCTTTTTTAGAGATACTCCTTTTAAAAGATATGAATAAATATGATACGTTCGTATAATTCTCTTTACATATTCTCTTGTTTCCGTGATTGGAATGAATTCTAAAAATGTTTCAAGGTCATCGGTGTACAGGTCATTTTTCCATCTCTTCAGCCTCTTCTCTCCTGCGTTATAGGCTGCTGCAGACAGAGCTGGATTCCCGAAGCTGTCTTTCAATTGCTTGAAGTAGAGCATCCCAATGTAAATATTGGTATCCGGATTGAAGAGGGAATGCCTCTTTATGTATATTGAATCTCCTGCTACCATTCTCGCTGTTCTGTACATGAGCTGGCTTATACCAATTGCCCCCTGAGGGCTTATTGCAGAGGGGGAAAAAAGACTTTCCTCGCGCATTAAGGATAGAAAAAATACAGGGTCAATTCCAAGCCTGTCGGAGAATTTTCGAACCTTTTTGAAGTAGGAAAGCGGGAAGTAAAATTGCATGAAACCTGCAGGGAACTTTTTCACATTTTTTGCCAGAAGTGCACGAAGTTTGGCCGCAAGTCTGATGGACTCCCCGTCATTACCGAGACTCCTGGATGTATTCATCATAAAATATATGGAATGAGCATTATTCCCCATTTCTTTTTCAATCATTCTCCACTCGTTGAAAACCCCGAGTTGGGTCCACCTGCTCTTTTTCTCTGCAGAAGGCTTTGATTGCTTTTTGTATATGCTATCAATAAGATAGCCCAGCGGAATGTTGGAAAGTGATATGCCGCTCTTTACATTGTAATATGTAAGGTCTGTGGGATTATCAAGGTCTTTCTTGAGCTTGCCATGGAATTTTTTTATGAAGTACACGGCTTTTAACGTATCATAATGGGTCTTTGCCCTGTTTAGCGATTTCTTTAAATAATGGAGGCCTAACACTGTATCGCCCTGCCATGCCTCCCATATTCCGGCATAAAAGCTGAGGCAGGGGTCATTTATAAAGTCAAATGCGGATAAAAAATATCTGTTCAGGTCTATTTTACCTCTGGGCATTGAGGCAATGGTGTAGAAAAATTCCGTAACCGCTCCGCGTTCACCATTGGCACTTGCAAACAGAAATCTGTCAAGTCCTTTTTTTGTATAACCGGTTCTCATATAAGCGAAACCGGACATGAGCAAGAGAAGGTTCATATCATCAGTGCTTTTAACTTTTTTCCATGTTTTCTGCAATTCTTCATTGAATTTTTTATATTTGCGTAATTTGTAAAGAGATTTCAGGTAAAGCACAATGTATTTGCTCTTTTTGAATTTGTGTTTCTTATACATAGAAATGATAGTGCTGTACCTGGATGCATTGAATAAAGGTATGGCCATGTATTC
>JALTEL010000007.1 GCA_027073945.1 Caldifarciminota bacterium
GGTGGGATTGGCCGGTTGAGAGGATAAAAAGGAATAAGAGATTCTTTATGAGCGACCTTACGGAGGTTGAGGACCTTTACTCACTTGTAGAGGAGTGAGGGGGGCCCGAATATCAAATTTTAAGACTCGAGAATCCGGAAAGAATTTATGAATAAAATACAACAACCGTTGCGGCTTTTTTCACATATTTATGGTCAAAGGATTGAAGACAGAGCATATCTCCCTCGGTGGAAGTTGTAATAGGCGCAAGTCCTTCGAGAGTTTTTGCTGCCCCCCTCTCATCGGACCTGTAAAAAATCTTCATGTCACAATGTATTTTCTGACATATGGCCTCCATAAACTCAAAATCCCTTCTGAGTCTTTTTATTTTGGCCACCGATTGGACGACGAATACGCATCTCTTTATGTCATTTCCCGCATCGATCCAGAGAGGGACATTCAATGATAGGAGTCTCCTCTCAAAACTGTCCACCATTATTATATCTGGCATCAGTTTGAGAGCGTATTTCTCAAGGGTCTCGAAGTATTCTCCGACTTCAAAGTTAAGACTCGCTTTTTTCGTCGGAATTCCGAGGCTTTTCAGGATACTTTCGGCCTCTTTTTTCTGAGATTCGATAATGGTGCTCTCCAGACTTTTCAGGGTCTCCGAATCAAGAACGTACGACGATTCGCTCTCCATTCGATCCAGCATCTTTCTATCAAGCACATAAAGAAGGTGAATGTCATCACACAGTACAGGCACTCTCTTTACGGCGTTCTCGTTCTTCATTTCCTGAGTTATCGGTATAAGACACTTCATTACCAGACCCCCATAAACTTCCATACGACCATGGCTACGAAGTAAACTGTAATTATTCCGAATATATCTGCGAATATCCCGACTTTGATGAGATCTTTCTGCCGATAAAAGCCTGTGCTGTAGGTCATCATATTTCCAGGAGTTCCCACAAGAAGAGCAAATGCAAAGCCGCCCACCAGCGCTATCGCCATGGAAAATACAATGGGATTTATCCCCGTAGCAATGGCAAGCCCCGCACCTATCGGGAGCATCAGAGCGACAGCGGCCGTATTGCTCATGAATTCCGTGAACATTACGGTTATCACTATCAAAACGAAAAGAATTATCTCGGGGTTACTCCCGATGTAAGCAACGATTCCGGATGCCATCCAGTCGCTTGCTCCTGTGTTCAGCAGACCCTTTCCGAGAGTTATGGCCCCACCATAGAGGAGAAGTACGCCCCATGGTATCGAACGTTCGACATCTTTCCAGTCAATTACCCCCAGAAAGAACATTGCCGTTGCACCGAGTATTGCCATGACAGCCGTTCCGACTCCGCCGAAGATGAAAAGGAGAAGAACAGTAGCAATCAGAATGGAGCCCGCTTTTATCTCCATGCCGCTCAGGGGTTTTTTCTCTCCTTCTTTTGCAGTAATCGCGCCGGTTTTCGTCGGAAAGGCGGATATTAAAAGTATCCATACCACCGGTATCATTATTATAATAATAGGTGCTGCCATAAGAAACCACTGGAAAAAGGTGATATTCCTGCTGAAACTCTCACTGATGAAACTAACGGCATATGGATTTCTGGCCGCACCCAGAAGTGTGCCTATGCTTCCGATGGAGCAGCCATAAGCAAGTGCTATCATCCCCGCCTTCTTCAGGCCTTCGTCCTCCAGGACCCCTGCAAGGGACATTGCTATTACCGGGATCATAAGAACGACAACGGCATGTTCCGACATTAATAACGAAAGGGAAGAGCCGAGAAGAAGGATTCCAAGGACAAATGTCTTGGGTGAACCGCCGAACTTTTTAAGGAATCTTGCGGCTATTCTCCGATGCAACCCACTCTTTCTGAATCCGGCTGCAAGAATGAACCCGCTTATGAGCAGAAATATGGCCTCATTCCCAAAGAATCCGAACACCTGCCTCGAATCATAGATTCCAAATATAGGCGGCAGGGCCATTATCAGGATGCCGGACATCCCTAAGGGGAGTGCCTCTGTAACAAACAAGAATATTGCAAATTTGCAAATACCAAGATGCCGAGCATCATCTTCCCTGCATAACCCAGGCCCGAAGGCGTGGGGATCAAATATGTTATCAGGAGAATCAGAAGAGACACTAAAAAAAGTTCTCTCTTTACTTTCAGGTCCTTAATCGACATATCCCCTCTCTTTCAAAAGAGTCATGACCTTTTTAACACTTTCATCCACTTCCTCTTTGTCTGTCTCCAGAATCAGCTCCGGATTTTCTGTTTCCTCATAAGGGTCGTCAATCCCGGTAAATCCCTTAATCTCACCGCTCATAGCCTTCTTGTACATGCCTTTAACATCCCTCTCGATACAGAGTTCCAATGGGGCTTTAACATAAACCTCGAGAAAATCATCCGATATCGACCTTGCAAAATCTCTATTTTCTCTGTACGGACTCACAAAGGAGCACAGGACTACAACCTCTCTCTCCGATAGCAATTTTGCGGTCAGCGCTATGTATCTCAGATGCTTATTCCTGCCTTCCGCCGAAAAATCCCTGTTTTTGATATAATCTCTGACGGTATCGCCGTCCAGCAGTTCAACATCCCTATCCATCGCTTCCAGCTCTTTTTTTACGCCCCTGGCCACCGTTGTTTTTCCGCAGCATGGGAGCCCCGTAAACCACACTATTACGCCTTTCATTACAATTCACCTCTTTTTTCTATTTCTATAGAGATTCGGATCAACAGCCTTTAAGGCCGAATCCACATCAAGCCTTCCGCCAAGGAACTCGTTCACCTTTTCAATTTCCGTTCTTGGCTCCTTTAAAACATCGTTGTATCTGACTATTAGGTAATCAATATCTTCCCGCCCTTCCATAAGTTTGATACTGTGCCTGTTGAGCTTTTCAAACAGAGGCTTCTCCGTTTTTCTATCGATTTCACCGGCCATCTTTTCCATGGAATCCATGATTTCATCGATATCTCTTACCATATAGACTATGCGATAACGGCCGACCGGAAGAAATTTCAATCCGTAAGCCGTAATTTTTATGAACTTACCATCATATTCTTCTAGCGGAAAGGTTCCATCCATGAGACGGTTTATTATCTTGCCCCCCTCAAGTTCAAAATATCCCTTCGGATTCTGTTCGTCAGGTGGACGGGAAGAATCGAATGCAACGGGCATTCCTCCCTTGTACAGAATCTGCATCATCATGGATGTACCGGAGCGCTCCAGACCGGATACGATATAGTTCATTTTATCTCCTCCGTGATCTCATTAAAGAATTTCTTTCCTTCTCCCTTCGGGAGTAATATTCCCACAACCTCTCTCTTTCCTCCGGCGTTGTAGCCTCGATCTCTTGCCAGAGTTATAAACCGTGAAACATCCATATCCGGACTTCTCAGATATATCTCGTCCCTATCGGACTTCTCATTCAGAACCAGAGCCGTCTTTCCTGCACCCCATGCGATTTCCCTTGCCAGAGCGGAGATTATATGATGCTCACTCCTCACTTTCAGCACCATTATACCATTAATGTCCTCGGCTCCGGACACAAGTTCCGCTATCTCTCTTTCGAGGACTTCCTCGTTCTTCTGAAGGGTCCCGTTATTCAGCACGGCCTCCATATCGTTTGCAAGAAAGACATCGCTCAGAACCTCGTCTCTTTTGAACATCTTATAACTGGAATCCAGAAGTGCGACGGCTCTTTCAAGGTCTTTAAACTCTTTTCCGGAATCTCGCAGGTACTTTTCGACCAGGGGGCGCTGTTCCATCTCGAGAATTCTTTTTCCGACATCCCCCACCATTCCGAGAACCACTCTGTGATCCAGTGGAAGGCCGTGTTTTTCATATATAACGAGTGTCGCGGAAGGGTACCTCTTTCCCTCGAGATAGGGGTTTATCTGCTCCGCACATTCTATCCTTTCCGAGATATGATGGTCATAGATTTTTACACTGGCGAATTCGCATAGTTTCTCCGCATTCGCAAGGTTCATGTCCGCCACAATGATATTCTTCTCTTTACCGAGAGCGAGAAGGTCATCATTATCCAGAAAATAATTGCCAATCTTCGGTGTGAAGTTACCCTGCTCTCCGTATATATCCATGAGAAGCGAAGCGGAGCATATGCCGTCCGTATCCCAGTGATGCAGTATCATCTCATTCCACCAGCGGATTCTCAAAACTCAATATGGCATCCGCCACTTCGGGCCTCATCATGTCCTCGGGGGGCCTCTTTCCCTCCACCAGCATATTCCTTATGGCCGTGCCGGAGAAGTTGATCTGATACTCCTTCCCGTGCGGGCATATCTTGTCATTCACAACGGATCTGCACTTCTTGCAGTAATAGAACGAGCGGAAGAATATCGGTTCTATTACGAGGTCAGGATACTCGAGGAATATCTTATGGGAATCAAAGGGGCCGTAGAAATTGCCGACACCGGCATGGTCTCTTCCGACTATGAAATGAGTGCAGCCGAGATTTTTTCTCATTATGGCGTGGAAGATCGCTTCCTTCGGGCCGGCATATCTCATCTCCGTCTCTATTATGGACATGGCGGCCGTGTTGTTGGGGTAGTAGTTCTCAAAGAGGGCTTCGTACGACTTTATTATCGTATCGTCCCTGAAGTCTCCTTTTTTCTTCTTTCCGATGAGCGGATTGATTAGCAGGCCGTCAACAAGAGTAAGAGATGCTTTCTGAACATATTCGTGCCCTATGTGGGGTGTATTTCTTGTCTGGAACCCCACAATCTTTTTCCATCCTTTTTCTCTGAAAAGGACCCTTGTCTCTTCCGGCCACAGTTTATAATCCGGGAACATCGTGGGGGGATCTTTCAGAAGGGTAATTTTCCCTCCAATCAGGTAATTTCCCATGGAAAACAGCCTTTGTACGCCCGGATGTTCGGCGGAATCCGTTCCGAATACGGATTTTGCGTAATCCACCTTGTCGTATGCATATGTGTCCTCCACATCCAGAATACCGACAGGCGTCCCTTCGTATGTCAATGCGATCCTATCCCCTTCCTTCAGGTTCGAAATTCCCTCTCTGGTCGAATCCATGACTATCGGAAGTGTCCACGGAATATCGCTATCGAGTCTTCCCTCCTTCAGAACCGCCTCAAAATCGTTCTCATTCATGTATCCCTCAAGTGGCGAGAAAAGACCGTGAGCTATATTTGCCAGATCTCTGTATCTATCGAGGGAAATCTCTTTTTTCTGCAGTTCTTTCGCCTCTTCTCTGATGGAATCGCTGAAATCAACCCTTTTAACGAGGGTTCCGCCGTGTGGTTTAATCATTTTATCACTCTCAATCTATGTACCCTAGGGACCTGAGGCGCTCTTTGACCCTTTCTTCTTCTTCTTTCGTGAAGGTCTCTTTCTCATCCTCGGAGAGAAGTTCTCTGAGGACATACGTAACATAAGCGCTCACCGACTCGAAACCGGTGTCTTCTATTCTTTCCTCGATCTGCTTGTACAGCGACGGAGGTATCGAGATATTCATGGACTTTTCATGCACCATTTTATCACCCTTATAGTGTCTAAGAGGCCATATGTAAGAAGTATAAAAAGGATTCGGAGAGTGCGCTCCCGTGTGGGGCAGGGCGTTTTCTCAGATGTTCGAATAACCGGAAAAGATGGTCGTATCGGGAAGAAAAATACCCGGCAGTCCGACGGAAGATGCCAAGTTATAAATACTTCCGAACATTCTGCAGTAATGTAAGAATAACTATTGAATCAGGAGGCCTAAAAGATGGAGAAACCGAATATAATCATTATTATTGTCGACACACTGCGAAAGGACTATTCAAAGCCCTTAGAAGATGCACTAACAAAAATCGGCTTTGTCTCGCATGAAAACGCGATTGCTCCAGCTCCATGGACAGTTCCGACTCATGCCTCGATCTTTACAGGGTTGTATCCTTTATATCACGGGGCACATGAAACCAAAGAGAGTGAAAAAAAAGTGGAACGTCTGAATATAAAACTTAAAAAGACGGACAATCTGTTGAGCATTGAACTTCAAGAGCTGGGTTATGTAACCTATTTATTAAGCACAAATGTACAAGTTAGCCCTTTATTTGGGTTTAAGGGATTTGACCATTTTTACGTGGCGACTGCACGTTTTTCCCTCTTTTTGTCAATCGAAGACAAATACATAATTCACAAAATAATAAATGAATTGGAATCAGATAAAAACATAAATCTTAATCTTGTAAAGGCACTGATAAAGGATAGGCGTTATTCCCTCGTTCTTAAAGGAGCGATGGACAAGATAATTGGTTCTTCTGTTTATTGGTACAATGAGAGAATCAGAAAATGCTCACTGGATAAGGGCGCAAAGGAGATGGTAAGGAACTTTAATAAAATTTGGAGTAATCAAAATCAAAAAGATGCTAAGTTTATTTTTATCAATTTGATGGAGATGCATGAGCCGTATTTCAAGGGTCATAATATGCTGAAACATTTTGTGATGAATTTAAATGGGGGTAAAATTGATCCGGCATGTCTCCAGAAATGCAAGGAAAACTATCCCAGGGCAGTCGAATATGTAACAAAAAACATTTTGGATATGGTGAAAATATTAAAACGAAAAGGAACCTTTGAGAATTCTCTTATCATTGTAACCAGTGACCACGGGCAGTTGTTAGGTGAACACAACAGGATAGGGCATGGCACTTTTTTGTATGACGAACTTCTGAGAGTTCCATTTATGATAAAATATCCAAGAGGATGGAATGTCAGTAATACAGATAGCAGAGCGAAATATGTTGCTTTAACCAGAGTTAAAAGTTTTGTCTTGGAGATGCTAAATAATCACAAATTAGATATTGGCAAATTGTATCAAGATACAGTATTTGCTGAATCCTATGGTATAACTTGTGATCTTAAGAAACTGGCGAACAAATATTGTGGCGGATTGTCCGAAGAGGGGAAGAGAAGTCTCGAGGAACTTGAGAGGTATCGCATAGCCGTATATCACAGGAACTTCAAGGGGATATTTAATGTTGGAAGCTGGAGTTTCGATGAAATAACATCATGTGACCCGGATATCGAGGTTACCGAGAAGGTCAAAGAACAAATGAAGAAAGAAGTGGCCAGATTTCTAAGGAATGCGGCAATGGCGAAGACCCTCAAGATTCAATAAGATGTGTTTTTACGGAGTATACCTCCATACATTGAACTTCTGGTCACTATATATGAGATAGTTTTCGTTGTGCATTTCTTTTAGAAAATATGAGGGGCGAGCGGCCCCCATAAGAAATTCTTTTTCGTATAATCTGTCTTCCACTACATAAGAGAGATTATAACGATGATAATAAGCGGTTTGGACTACAGACGAATCGGTTGTCATAACCATGCGCCATGCAGTCTGTGCATTGAGTCCCTCGTTTTCCTTGAATAGATAGTTTGTACTAAATGAAATCTCACTCAATTTAACGGGGCTAGCTGAGATATCCGAGGGTTTTTCCATGTCAAATGCCAATAATCCCGGGGGCCGACTCCCACCTCCAGATGGATGTGCATATTTTCCTGTCACGGTCCCCACTCTAATTCCTTCTAAATCCACATTTGCAATAAGGTTCCCGTTTGAATTGTGTCTTATGTAAAGTCCGGTTGAGTAGGCATAATCCGTAAGATATGATTTCTGTCCTTCTATACCCGGTTTTCTGGCCCAGTAATCTCTCATCCCCCATGAGAAAAGAAGCGAGGATAGGAGGAGAAAGAAGACAAGGGCAATGGCTGCTTTCTTCCTGAGATGGCGGTTCTTTATGATGAAGAATAGAAGGGCCGCTGCTGTGAAAAATGAGAAAATAGATACAATAAATATTGATATATATACTCTGATGACGAGAAAAGCAAGAGAGAACAGAATGCTCATGACAAGGAGGTAGTCTCCGCGTCCCTTTAAGGGAACCTTATAGTATAAAACAACGGCAACAATACCGAGCGGAAAGAGGGGGCCAATCTTTCCCGTGAAGTTTACAAGGATGTTGAGAAGTATTGTGGGAAGAGACTGTCCGCTGAAGAGGGCTCCTTCCGAATATCTCTGCGAGAGAGAAAGACCCCCATACGGATGTGAATATTGCATGTATACAACAAGAAATGCATATATGGAAACCAATCCGACATATATCGCTGTCTTTCTTTTCGGCTTTATGGTATATCTTAAGGAACTTCTTCTGAGGATTTTCAGCAGTATTCCGGAAAGCATGTAGGCCGCAACTATGAATACAAGTAGAAAGGCCAGTCTGTGGAGCATGAGGATAAACAGGAAGGAAATCGCACCGAGAGCGAGCCAACGCACATTAGCACTCCGATGGTACCTGACAAGGAAGAGGATAAAAACCGGAACCAGCGATACCATGTAGGGTCTCGTATTCATGGTCCATGTGGTGCTGGAAATATAGAACGGAGCGGTTGTGAACAGGAGGGCCGATAGCAGCGCAAACAGAGGATTCCTCTTCACATCGTATGCAAGAAGAAAGGTGCCGATACAGCCCACAACCGCAAAGAGAGGGCCGACAAAGTATATCGCCCCTTCTATGGAAACTCCCGACATCATGGAAAGGGAGGAGAGCATGAATTCCATACCGGAAGGGACGGAGAGAGGGTACATACCGATGTAGGAGAAGGGACTTATTATCCATTTGGCGTGGCCGTATATTACAATGCTTTGAGAGAGCGCATGTATATAGAAGGAATCGACACCCCATTCATGATTGGTGAAAGGATAGTGATAGAACAGAGTAAGGACTACTAAAAGGATAATGGACAGGTATGTTGTTCTGCGTGAGATTCTCATGTGCTTTCCTCACTACATGATATTGCTTTTCTTATTTAATGTTTTCACAGGCGCCTTCGCTATGCCTGCTTTTTGATAACCGGATACAAATCCATAATACGCGGAAATTTCTTATATGTTGTAAATATGACATGAGCGTGAAAGTTCCCCATATAAATTTCCTCAAAAAGGCCTTTATGCTGGGCACCGGCAATGTTCTCGGACAGGCAATAGCCTTTATTTTCTTCGTTCTTCTTGCAAGATGGCTGAGCAAGGACTCTTATGGTGAAATAAGGTATATAATCAGCCTGTCTGGACTGCTGGGAACTATTCTTGCAGCTGGACTACCTGCATCCATGACGCGATTTCTTGCATATCACCCTGAAAAAGAGGAGAAAGAGAGGTATTTTACCAACATTCTGGGCCTGTTTTTAATAATGCTTCTGGCCACAGAGATTATTCTGGTCATAGTCTTCAGGAATGAGCTCATAATAACACTGGTTGTGCTGGGATATTCGATTCCTCTTCTGTATTTGGGAGTGGTAAGGGGGCTGATGCAATACGGAAAGTACTCGCTCGTGCAGGCTCTGAGAAATCTGATAAAACTGCCCCTTCTTCTCGCAATATTTTACAGTATAGGCGTGACAAATCTCCGGGTACTCTTGATATATTCGTTTGCTGGCTGGGGGGCAATACTTATTCTGGAATTATTATGGCCATCTGGCATAAAGTTCAGACCAGATATGATATCAAGAGATGTGATGAAGAGGGTTCTGATATTTTCTATACCTGTTCTCACCACAACGATTGCCTATTCCATAATCATATCTCTCCCCGTATTATTACTTAAGTGGTATGTTGACTATGAAACGGTTGCCATATATTCGGCGGCATTTACGGTAACAGCGGCATACGGCATTATTCCAGCAGCAATTCTAACGATAATAATGCCAAAAATCGCCTCTACGACGGGAAAGGAGCAGAGAATGCAATTGTTCAAAAACTCCGTTTACATCATTGTATCAACTGGAATCTTATTATTTATTGCAACTGTATTTTTCGGCAGGTGGGCCCTGAAATTAGTATTCACCTCTAAGTATGATGCGTCCTATATTCCTCTAGTTATTCTATCCATAGGCGCTATATTTATAACAATCAGGAGAGCATACTCCGCTCTCTGGGAAGGAGGAGGGAAGCCTATTATAAGCGCTTACGAAGGGGGCTGGGCCGTGGTTGTTACGACGATAGTTGCCCTGCTGATTATTCCATCCATGGGTGCAACCGGTGCAGCATTGGCCTTTACGGCAGGAGGTATAACAGCAACTGCTATAAGTACATACTTCTTCTATAAATGGAAAAAAAACCTGTTTCATCTAAAATGATTTGAAGAGGGTTGTTCGTGCAAATACTACTCACTTTAAACATACTCTATATATTGCTAGAATCTCTTTCAACACATTTTCCCACTCGTATCTCTCTGCAAACTTTATAATGTATTTACTATCCCAGTCCATTTCAAGCGCCTTCTCTATGGCTTTAGCCAGTTCCTTCGAATCTCCTGCCTTCACAAGAAGTCCAACCTTCTCATCCGTTGTAATCTCTTCGCTTCCGCCATTGATGGTGGCCACTACAGGTTTTCCACAGGCCATCGCTTCTAGTAGGACAATTCCAAAGCTTTCATTTAAACTCGGCAGGACAAAAATATCGCAGGCATTAAACCATAAAGGCATTTCTTCTTCGGGTTTGTTGCCGCCAGCCAGAACAATATTTTTTTCCAAACCGTATAACTTTATAAGTTTTCTTAGCTCGTCTTCGAGAGAACCCTTACCGATAATATATAGAACCACATCCTTCCTCTCTTTTAGGATTTTATTCATAGCCTCAATTAAGAAGCGCTGGCCTTTATATTCTTCGAGAGCGGCCACATTTACAAGAACTTTTTTGTCCATTGGAATTTCAAGTTTTTTCCTTGATTCCTTTATAGAGGTTGGAAAGAACAGGTCTGCATCATATCCATTCGGTATTACTGAAATATTCTTGAAAAATGGGAAATACTTCTGAAACACCTCTTTTTGTCGATTGGAAACAACTATAAGGTAATCGAGATTCCTGAAAATAATGTCAAATTCTTTGTGGTGCTCCTTTACAAATCTCGGGGTATCACTGTGGTGGAATGTCATTACAAATTTCAATTCGCTATCATGTTTTTCTTTAAAACTGGCAACTGTTTGAGCAGACCATAGCGCCGGCACACCTCCCGAAGATTGAGTATGTATTATGTCATACTCTTTTGCATGTTTTTTTAAGAATTTGAAGAGGAGGTATTTTCTCCGCATATATTTTTCTATGTTGCGAAGCAGTTTTATCTTTCTGTTGGAAAATGTATTATATTGGGTTATGCCTATCTCGAGTTCCTTAAGACTTTTTGAGATGTAATGCGTGTGATTGGCTACACCACCTACATTGCTTACTGGGCCAACCATTAATACTTTCATTGCTTGTTCTTTCATAGTGATGCCTCTTTTTCGTTCAATACAAAATTGCTCAGTGCCACCATCATCCATGCCTGAGACCATCTCATATAAGGAATCTTATTAGCTGTTATTCTTCCTTTCTGGAAGTAGAAGTAGCCCTTAGATGACTGCATGTGCTCTATGGTCCATTCAGCAATCTTTCTAGAAAAATTCAGGTACTCTTCCTGACCTGTTTTTCTGTAAAATGTTACGAAACTTATTATGCCCTGAGCCTGATTATGAATATCGATCGGGTATCTCTTCGGGTATCTATACACCCCCCTCCCATCCGGGAAGAAAAGTTTTTCTCTGTAAAACTCAATGCCTTTGTTAATAAATTCACTCAGATCCATCTCCATCTTTTCAGATATTTCAATCAATGCCTCCAATATGTAGGCCTGATGGAAATCATACAATATCATCTCCCGCCCATCTTCGTCAAAACCGTATGCCCAGCTCCCGTCTGCTTTTTGGTTGTCAACCACGTATCTCGTGGCTTTTTTTACGGGTTCCGAAAGCTTATCGTTCTTTGTTATTGAATATATTCTTGAGAGAAGCATTGCCCCAAGTATACTTGCGTTGAATGTTCGTGTGCGATCGTGCATATTGTAACTGAAGCATAGGTATTTGTCTGTTTCATACCTGTTGAGATGTTTGAGAATGAAATCACCGATAGAAGTACTGATGTCTAGGAATTCTCTCTCTTTGGTAATATCATAGTAGTTTAAAAGCATATCACCAACAAAGGAGGATACAACAACGGAGGGCTCATACGCAGGAAGGAAGAAATTTCTCGAAATCCATGGGAAATTGTAGCCCCAGCAATGCTTTTCAATTCCCTTATATCTCAGTTTCATAAGTTTTCCAATAAGCGAGTGCCCCTTGTCTAAATATGATTTATCTCCTGTGATTTGGAATTGGTTAAGGTAAGCCTGAGAAATAAGAGTTAATCCCTTTGGATTATAATCTTTGTGCACCCCCAACAGTCTCCTGAAGTTTACTGGAGAGTGTCTTCCAATCTGCTGTGTGTAGAACCTGATCTTTTTTCCTTTAAGTTTTTCTAATAAGGGAGAATTGAGCATATCATAAGGGTCATATCCTTTATAACCCTCACTTTCAATCCATCGAGTTAACAGATCAAGGGCTGTTTCAATCTTATTCATAGCCTCTACCCCTTTTTGAGTATCTCAATCATCTTCCCGCTCGCATCCCCATCCCCGAACACGACCTCCGCTCCTCTCATCTTATCCTCCAGCACCTTATTCTCCATCAACTCCTTTACCTTACGCAGCACCACATCCGGCCCAACTCCCACGATTATGTTGGAACCGGCCGTAACGGTCTCCGGCCTCTCGGTATTGTCCCTCAGGGTGAAGCAGGGCACATGAAGGATGTTCGTCTCCTCCTGAAGGCCGCCGGAATCCGTGAGAACGAGCCTTGCCCCGGACAGAAGGAGAAGAAAGTCCAGATAGCCCAGCGGCTCGATAATCCTGACATTCGGATTGTCTATCCTGTAGCCCTGCTCGGCCAGTCTCTTCTTTGTCCTCGGATGCATTGGAAACACCGCCGGGTACTCAAGGGAGTTGAGAATCTCCACTATGTTTGCCAGCCTTTCCGGGTCGTCCACATTCTCCTGCCTGTGGGCCGTTATTACCATGTATTCTCCGTGCTCAAGGCCCAGTTCTTCGAATATCTTCGACTTTCTCCGTGCAATCTCGAGGTTCTGATACACCGCATCCACAATGGTGTTCCCGGTGACGAATATTTTATCACTCTCTATGCCCTCCCTCAATAGGTTCTCCCTTGAGGGCTCTGTCGGTGCGAAGAGGTAGTCGGATATGTGGTCAGTCATTATGCGGTTCAGTTCCTCCGGCATGTTCCTGTCCCAGCTTCTCAGGCCGGCCTCCACATGTCCCACCTTTATGTGCAGTTTCGATGCGGAGATAGCCCCTGCAAGGACGGTGTTGGTATCTCCTTCCACCAGAACGACATCCGGCCTGTCATCCGTGAATATTTTTTCCATGGCCTTTATCATCTCTCCGGTCTGGGCCCCCTGTGTCTGGCCGTTCTCACCGATATCGAGCTTATAATCAGGTTGCGGCAGCTCCAAATCCTCAAAGAAGAGTTTGTCCATGTTGTACGAGTAGTGCTGGCCGGTGTGCAGGACATAGTGTGGAATACCCCTCTTCTGCAGTTCACGAATGACCGGGGACATCTTGATTATCTCCGGCCGGGTTCCGACCACCACGGCAATCTTCATAGGCCAACACCGAGTTTTTTAACGATAAATCCCTGAATGGAATCGAGAACAATATTCTTCGTGTCAATCACAATGGGCCTATCGTTCATAAGGCTTTTTATGCGGGCCCAGTCGAGGCTTTTATAGAGGTTGTGCTCCGTGGTAATGATCAGAGCATCCTTCCCCTTTACCGCTTCGTAGATGTCCGCCACCGGCACATACCCCATGTACTCCGGGACAAACGGGTCGTGTACGGAAACATCCGCGCCCATTTCTTTAATCCTCAGGTATATCTCATAACCCGGGCTCTCCCTCGCATCGGAGACATTGCCTTTGTATGCAAGGCCGAGGATGCAGATGCTCGATGAGGCCAGTTCCTTCCCCGCAGCCGAGAGCTCTTTTTCAGCCATCTCTGCCACATAATCGGGCATGGAGGCGTTAATCTCCAGCGCATCCTTTATTATTTTCGAGCCGTTGAAGTCCTGTATGAGGAACCACGGGTCCTTTGTGAGGCAGTATCCTCCCACGCCGGGGCCGGGCAGGTGTATATTC
>JALTEL010000008.1 GCA_027073945.1 Caldifarciminota bacterium
GGAGCATGGTTAACATTAATATTCCCGCCTCCTGAAACTGACCAGTCATAATCAAATATCTTTTTGTAATAATTAAATCCTGCATTGGATTGGATTTGCAAGGCCATTTCCCTATTTGCACGAGAAGAGTTTTCGGAACCGTTAATAGAACCTATATTCACATAACCCTTTCCCCCAATCCACATAATAAACTGCTTGTTGTGTATAGGATATGCCCCATAACTCCCACTACCCGTTGGTGTACCGAGCAAACAATGAATATTCGGGCTTTGTGCCTCTGCGTAGTTCTTTGTTGCCGTATTGACATCTACCCCGTAAGCCCCGTTCAGTAGGACATAAACCTGTGCACCTCTATTTGCAGCATCTATGAGCGCCTGCAAGCGCGGATTTACATATTGATGACTTGAAGGACCCCAATAAACATATTCATATTGGGCTTCCTCCATAATTACATCGCCATTACCTGCATTATTTATAAGCCCTATGAGAGAGTCCGAATTTCTAAGTCCTGTATCGGGCGAGTCAATAAGTTCAAGGGATTCAGTTTCGTATACTGAAAGCGGGTTAGGCTGAACAGGCGTATATCCCGTTTTGTTGTCCGGCGGGTCATATGTAAATCCAGCAGGGGGTGCATCTCTCGACGGATCATAAGGAGAAACATCATAGTACCCGGGAGAACAGTCATGGGCAAATATTTTAACGAGAGATTGTACGATTACGGTATCATCCGTTATTACGGCCGAACCTCTGTTACCTGCCGTACCATCACTCTTATTATCTGAAGGCATCGGTCCTCTCGAGAAATTTTCTGAACTTATAAAGACTTTACTATCATCCACAATAATAAACTTTGCATGAATATTATTGTATCTATCATGATAAATACCATTACTTCTCAAGAAGTACACTTTGCCACCGTTGTCCACTATTTCTTTTGCAATGTACCTTTCCGAATCGTATGTTCCACCAGGTGCACCATATACTTCTCCATCGAACACTGCAGTTACAGAAACACCACGTTTTAATGCACTTACAATATGGTCTGCAATTTCATAGTTAGTAAATAAATAAACCTCTATTTTTATCGAATGCTGTGCAGAATCAATAAAGTCGGTAATACCCTTAAACGTGTTGTCAGGCGCAGCAATAAATGTCGTGTGGACTTTTGCCGTATCTTTCGGGGGAAAGAAGAAATCGTCTATCGTGTCCCACCCTGGATACATTACTTTGCATCCATTGATCGGATCAGTAGGGTCTGTAGACCAGTCACTCAATGTATCAGTGTCAGGGACCGGCATACCTGTTGTTTCGTCAAGCTTTCTATAAATTATATCACCATCTTCAGAAATATAGCTTGCAAAGGTATACAGTTCTGCGGGGTTCCCCGACCATCCGGTTATTGTAGTGCAGCCACTGCCCCACACAACAGCATCTACCTCTCTATTTGACGAGTCCAAAATTTCACACTCGTCTGCCACGTTGTCAAATATTGGGTATTGGACAGTATCATCCATCTGTGGAACAGAAGGATCGCTGTCGACACCATACTCAAAGTTCGGTTTTTCGCCAAATTCTTTCTCAAATTCCTTAGCATCTCTTGCAATCCACAGCTTTTCTTTTGGTTGCAAAACTGTCCCTTGCGGGAATACCACAGATGCTTCATTATCCGTAATCTGCCAACCAGATATATTAATAGGTATATTTGCAGTATTTATAATCCTAACAGCTTCCCCCTCTTCGTCCGGCCCACTTTCCAAACTGTTAAACATTACTTCAAAGAGTTTTACTCCTTGCTCACTGCTCGGGGCAACTTGCCTGGGTGTTGTTGGACACGGACCTTGATAAATAGGAACAGCAGTAAATGAAACATCACTCTGCATACGAGGCATTACCTGATATCCGGAATCATATGGGCTTGACGGATCATACTGAGACGAAAATCCAATTACAGTTGCTGCGTCTCCGACTTCCATTCCCGAAATGGAAATGCCAGTATCGGAATCAATATAAACAGTTGTAACCCCACTTCCGTCATCCACAGTGAATGTACTGCCGGAAATAGATTTTACAGTTCCTGCAATTTGAATCAATGTTCCTTCCGTTGATTCTCCTATTGAGCCAGTTTGCTTTACATCAGGTGCCGGAGCTATTCCTGAAGATATAAATTCTACACCACTATTATCTGCAGAAATTTCCAGCAGTCCGTTAAAGCTTTTCAATGTACCCTTAACTTTAACGTCGTCGCCTAACTCGAAATTCTCTATATCACCTGTATTATATACATATATACCACTGGTACCATCTTGAATTGCAAACCCTTTGTTAAATGTTCCCGGTTTAACTGTAACATTTCCTTCCACATAAACAACATCTCCTATGGATTTTGTTCTTGCCTCTGCAATAGTAATTACCTGTGGAGTGCCTGTTGAGAAACTCCATACATAATCGCTTCCCATTGCATTACCGTCTGTATCCTCTACGCTTCCTGAGATTGTTGCGGTATATGTTTCATTTTCAGAAAGGGAGTTGCCTGGAGTGAAAGTTATAGTTTTTGTTGAAGAGTCGTATGAAAATCCGCCGGAAACAGCATTGTTGGATGAATCTTTCACTGTAAATGTGGAGGTAGTAATTGTACTTGAGTCTATACCTCTGTCGAATGTTGCAGAAATCGTTGTATTTACATCAACATTAGTCGCATTATTTTCAGGTACAGTAGAAACAACAGAAGGTTTATTAAACATAATATCACTCTGTGTGCGCGGCAGTATCTGTATAGTACCTTTATATTCTCCGACAAGACCTACTACCGTAATATTATCTCCATTATTTATCCCAGAGAAACTCACTTGCGAAGAGCTGTCATATACTTTAATTGTGCCGGAGCCATCGTCTATAAGAAAATTGGAGGAATATTTATGCGAGACAGTACCATTCACCTTAACAAGTAGGCTTTCCCTCGAGCTATCTATTTCACCTGTTTTGTCCGGTTTAGGCGTTATCGTGATATTAGTAAATCCCTGCTCTACGACATCACCTGCATCAGATATAGAGATTTGCTTTAATCCGTTATATGCTCCTCTCGAGCCTGTAACCTCAAGAAGGTCACCTTCTGCAATATTCAATCCGCTCGCACCGTAAACTTCTATTCCACCCGTTCCGTCCTGCAAGAAAAATCCTTTTCCACTGCTAAATACTTCCTCAGAAGTTACAACACCTTGAGCCGTTACTGGCGTATCACTACTTAGAGCACGAGCATTGCCTATTGGTACTACTGTTCCCTTTGCAATGTCGTACTGATAACGTGGAATAATTTCATAAGTAGAACTGTACTGTTCTGCAATGCCAACGACAGTTACCGTATCATTATTGTTTATTCCCGAAATATCAATACCAGTATCATAGTCTATATATACTTTAATGCCATTTACAACAAAGCTGCCCGAACTCTTATCACTTACCGTACCTGAAGCATATACAAGAGTCCCAAGATAATCAGTTATATTTGCAGATGTCACAGAATATGGTATTACAAAACCGCCATAATTATTAAATACGACATCGGCTGCAGCTACAGGCTTTATCTGTATTTTATTATGATAACTGGATATCGTACCTGACACTGTAACTGTATCACCAAGCTGCAAATCTTGAATTCCGCCGCTATAATAAAAAACATCAATGCCTCCAGTTTCGTCCTGAATATACATTTCCTTGTTTGCGCTATCCAGCGTACCTGGCGTTAATGTTACTTTTCCTTGCACTTTCAAATTTGCTCCGCTATTTGCCCTTGCATCTTTTATAGGCCATATATCGGTCGCTGTTGTATCACAGGATGAACTATTATTATTTGAATTCGAGTCAGTAGAAGTCGTAGAAATCGAAACATTATTTGTTAAAACAGCATTAACTGCAACTGAACTGTCAACTGTTGCACTTATGTGAAAAGTAACGTCCGCTCCGGCAGCAACTGTCCCAATCGACCATGTATATGCATTTCCAGAATTTGTAGGTGTAATACCCGAATCATCGCTTTGATATGTTACGCCCTCTGGTAATGTATCGGTAATTGTTACCCCTTCTGCATCGGATGAACCAATATTTTTATATTCTACAGTATATGCAAATGGATTCGGATCTCCGATAGTTGCTTTTTCAGGCCCTGTTGCTGTGATTGAAAGATCTGCGCCTGTCGGATGATTCATTGTATGGGATCCCAAATGTGAGAAGTCATCCTTAGGATAACAATCCCATTCTATGGAAGGATCTGTAAACCCATTCGGATTACCTTTTAAAACTGATGCTTTTCTTACAAGCGTATGATCTTTTGTATTACAGCTACTATTTCCCCAATAGCTTCCGGGATCTTGCCCTATCGTACCAAATACATCTACATAGGAGCCGTCAGCTCTATCCAAAGACAGTGCATCATCTCCGTTAAAATTAATAACAGTGTGATTAAACAGGTCTGCTTTTGATTTTAAAACAT
>JALTEL010000009.1 GCA_027073945.1 Caldifarciminota bacterium
CAATATATTCTATTCAAATAATATGTCCTGAACCCCGATATTATACTTTCTTCGTCGTCTCCATTAATATAATCCTCATAATACTCATCAAGTGGGATAAAAACAATTTCTTCAATTGCCCTTATAACCCGTTCTTTTGATGGGAACCCCGTAAGATTCGTTATTATATACGGCTCATTCCCTATAACTTCATTCACTTTATAATATGGTACCATTTCAGCCCCGTGGAAAGGACATACTCCCATACCATTATTCCACCATGAATCAACCTGTACAAATCTTCTCTCTAATTCCGTAGACACACCTTGGTATTGTCCGGCCAATGCCAATGATCCATTTACTACACCAACATCGATACTATCCATTACGGTAGCTTGAACATGCCGGTGCTGACCGCATACCGGACATATTCTATAGTTCATGCCAATAACTTCATCGCTGGTATAAAATGGGTTATTATTTTGGTCATAAATTCTACCATTTACCATATGAAGTTGAATCTCGGACGGCCATATAATAGCACCATCTGTCATTAAATCCCAAACACATTGATTCATATAATCCATAATAATCTTTAGTTGTTTCTCTGTCATTATAGTAGCCTCCACTTATTTAAGTTGGGCGCGAGATCGACTCACGCCCAACCCTTGCCTGCCCCTAAAATTTTATTATATTATCACCCATTCCAATGACCTCATCAAGAAACTCATCCCTATTCTGTTTATATGCCTCCATAAACATGTCAGGAATTTCAATTCTCGATGCAGTTTCTCCTATTACCACACGTTGAAGCTCCATATATTTACTATAAAGGGTTGAGAAATCCGCTAATTCCCTTTCTAAATCCATCGGTAATCCATCAACTGAATAAAGCTGCCTAATGCTATTAATGCCAAATAATTCACCCTTGCTTTTATAATATTGCAGCAACATCCCAATTCTCGACATAATATCTCTTATATCACGCTTTATTACAACAATGTCGTCTGCAATATTAGACTGATATGTACTTGGGGCAACACTTTCCACACGTTCATACTCATTTGCAATGCCATCCATATTCCACCCCACAGCTTCTATAACATCAGCAGCGCTTCTTTCGATAATCAACACATTGTTATCAGATAGAATATCTGTCTCGGGATTATATTCTTTTACACTTCTTTCAAATGGCAGCACCGTATCGGCCACCTTCTTCTCTTGTATTATTGTTGTCGCGGCTGATATTGCTTCGGGGCTTATTTTCATAGGCGAATATAATTTTGCGTGAGAAAACGTATCATTTGGATTATGTGCCGGCCTCTGTATATTTCTCGACCTAACTAAATATGTATCACCATTTTCAGATGATACCGTACTTAGTTTATTTAATATAGCATTCTCTCCATTCTTCCGTGACTCGATGATAATACGATCACCCCAATCCTCATCAAAGTGATCATTAACAATAACAGTTTTATCTCCTAATAAATTCATATTATCTACCTCTTTCTCTTAATTATTCACTCCATAACGAAGACGAATATGGTTACAATATCCGCTTTCATTGTGATACGGACAAGTTGTCCAATCACAATGCACGCTTCCGTCTTCTGCAATAATAAATTTTTTCCGTTCTGGGAATAATTGACAATATGGAGTCAATAGCCCTTTTCTAAGAAACTCACCCGTAATCATTTGCCATATTACATCATCGGCTTCATTCGTTCGCTTCCAAACCTGATAAATATATTCCTTAACTTTCTGTTTGCTGGATTCAGATAGAATAGAACGATACCATTTTGGAGCACCCTTAACAAATTCCCTGAATTCCAGATCGTTATCAACTACCGTGTTCACTTTTATCAAACTGGTTTGCTGCCCAACCTGCTGTGTCTGAGAAGAAGTAGGAGCGGATGTTGACACACCAGATAAATCGGGATTATATTGATAGGCTCTCGGCTGCTGTGGCTGTTGATAATTCTGATATGTCCTATATTTAGACATATTGCCCGCAATAGCCCCGAGTGAAGACATAGGATTGGTTGTCCCACGTGGTACTTGACTACCCTCTACGTTTTGCAATAGTTTAGCTGCTTCAAAAACAACACCAATCAAAGCCGTTGTCTTATCTTTGCCAATAATAGATTTATCCTTTTTTGGCATTGGTTCATTTATTTTCTTTGGATCATATTCTGTTAGAATTTTCCGAACATCAATAACTATATTGCTGGTTTCACCCTCCCTGTCAATTGTAACAATTACATCGGCAAAATACAAATATCTGCCGGTCTTTTGATCTTGGGTGATTACTTTGATTATATTGTCCCCGGGATTAAAATCACTGGGGATGTCAAGCCTAAACGCCATACTCAAAGCAGGTTGACCATCGTGCCCAGAATTTATTTTATTATATCTGGATATTAATTCCGTGAATTGAGGTCTAACTCTGTCTTTAAGCATTAGCACATATTCAGGATTTGTCATTTTTAATATCCTCCACCAACTATTCCTGTTGCCCCAAGCAGCTCTGTTGCTCGTTGTTCTTCACTAAGTCTATCAGTATAATCTTCTTCGTCTTGGATGAAAATCATCGGCGCGCCACACTTTACACACCTAATCGGTGTTGTCTCAGGGCTTGTCCCATATTTTATTATATCTTCGGCGATACCATCGGTATTACTATCTAATACCTGGACCATTGGCTCATTACCGTCATCATTAAACTTCAACAGCACATAAGTAGAAGCCACAACCCTACCTTTGGTGCTATCACAATTTGGATTTGTACACTTTAGCCTCATTTTGTTCCTCCTTCTTTATCGTATTCAAATATTGCCATACACGATTAACATCCTCCGTAGGAATTAATGGAGAATAATAACCATTAAGAGCAGGGGTATTTTCATACCTTTTTGCAATTCTATCACTTCCACAGCGCCCACACATTATCCAACCCTCATAATTTTCATGCAATTGTTTTTCTGCAATATCAGCGAATTCTTGTTCAAGCTCTACATCGTCAAGATTAATTGCTAATCCTGTATCAGACACACTTATATCATATCTTGGGTACAATTTAACAACGAATAAATTAGTCTCTCCACAATCCATACAAACCAAATTATTTTCGAGATATGTTATCGCCATAATCCCTCCACAAAAAATCATTCCCACATATACATTTTATTTTAGCATTATCGGGGTCATCATAAATAATAGACTCTGCTGCCATCTGACAGTCTCTATTATCTACAACAACCTTAATACCACTATCATCTACATCAACATCTGCCGTCACTACAATGCCCGACAACACAAAATATCGGCGGTTACCACATACATTGCATTTATACAACACTACCACCTCCTGATAGTCACTTTATCAATATCTGTCCAACCTTAAGAGCAGCCGACAGCAATACTTTCTTTTTCTGAGAATTCTTATATATTCTTTCTTCTTCCTCAGCTATTCTTCTATCAAGTTCTGTCTGCATCAATCCAAATATTATATCACGTCCACCATTTTTCATAAACTCTTCTTTTTTAATCTTATCCATCATAATTCCCTTTCTATTCAAAAAAAGCGTTTCCGATTTCTTTAATTGTTTCACCGGTCACCTGAATCCGGCGGACACTTCCATTTTCTTTAATTATAGTAGCAATCAAATACACGGCACCTGCAATCAAAACCGCTGCAAAGCCAACTATAATAACAGTGCTTTCATTGCTACCAAGTTTCTCCTTCAAACTAACTAACCAAGGCTTTGGTAGATTCCTAATTTTCTCAGCATTTCCATTACTCATCTTTATACCTTTCCTTTGTTTTTTCTACAAATACCTCAATACCTAAAAAAGCGAGGGCTGCACTGCAACAGCCCTCAAAACGGAATTACTTATTGTCGGAGTCTTTGGCGTTCTTCGCCTTTGGCAGGGGTTTCCCACTCTGAAAAGCCGCCAGCTTGCGATTTACACCACGTAGTTGGAAGGCTGTATAAACAGCACTTCCCACTACCAAAATTGACGCACCCACAACGATATAATCCTTTTTGTCCATTTCTTTCTCCTCTTTCTTTAAGTTATTATTTTTTAAATTCTTCTTGCACAATATATATATCACAAAACTTCAAAAATCTTGCAATACATAACTGCACAACTAACCCCTAATTATACGTCACCGCAACAAATATTATCAACAATAGAAACGGCAACACAACCCTTGTTATCATTAATATCGTAGGTTTATTATGTTCCCCCAATATATCTCTGGCAACAAAACCGGAGATCACAGAGAATATAAGTGCCGCAATTAAATTATATAATGTAATCATCATACCTCCTTTTTTTAATTTACCATTGCCAGGGATAATGCGGTATCCGATACCCAGCAATGTACAACAGACAGTATACTGTAAATGCTGCCGTGACAATCATCGCAGACAGTACTTCTCTACCTCTAACAGATTTACTTTTGGTTAAGCTA
>JALTEL010000010.1 GCA_027073945.1 Caldifarciminota bacterium
TAGGATACACTATCCTGGGAGCTCCCTCCTTTTGTTTTTGAAACTCTTATCGTTTCTCTATTTCTGTTACCTTTATTTTGAGGAAACATTATCCCCTTCGGTGCAATTATTTTTGAGGAATAACGATACATTAGCTCAAAAGTATTCATATACCCTTACGGGAAAAAACGATACCACCTTAGAGTTTAGAGGCAACTGGCCATTTGGGCCTTTCCACACAGTAGTCTATGATTCTGTGAGGAACCTTGCACTCATTGGCTCGGGCGGAGGGGTATATATACTTGATGCATCCGACCCATTTGTCCCGCAAAAGATAAATGATGGCATACGTACAACAGGCATTGTTTACGGTATATTTTATAATTCAAATGATTCTATAGTATACATAGCATCAGGGTCCTCGGGTCTTGAAATCTGGGATATAAAGAATCAGTATTCCCCACAAAAAATAGGTTTTTACCGCACTCCCGGACAGGCCTATGATGTTTATATTCTGGATACCCTTGCCTATGTAGCAGACGGTTATTACGGCCTGAGCATAATAAACGTGTCCAATCCGGCAAATCCACAGGAGGTGGGTTCTTATAATACACCCGGCCTGTCCAGTAATGTTTATGTATCAGGCAGATATGCCTATGTGGCAGACAGAGATCACGGTCTGAGCATAATAGATGTGTCCGATCCGACAAATCCGCAGGAGGCGGGGCATTATCCTGCGTCTGAGCAGGTTCTGGGGCTTTATGTGTCTGGCTCATATGCATATCTCGCAGAGGGTGGCTCTGGTTTATGGGTAGTAGATATATCCAGCCCGCAGAATCCACAGGAGGTAGGACATTATTATACGACGGGAGATGCCAGCGGTGTCTTTATATCGGGGACCTACGCCTATATAGCAGAGGGAAAATCCGGTTTACAGATAATAGATGTAACAATCCCGCAAAATCCACAGGAGGTAGGACATTATCATACACCGGGCAGGGCATCAGGTGTCTGTGTATCAGGTCACTATGCCTATGTGGCAAGTGCCAATGGCTTAAGTATAACAGATGTGTGTGATCCCTCAAATCCACAGGGGGTAGGATTTTATGATGCACCTGGCACTGCCGTTGGTATCTATGACTACTACTATGGCGATATATATGTGATAGATGGCGGTGGGCTACGCATAATATCTTCAAATTATCACTTACAGGAAGAGGGATATTATAAAACTCCCGGGCAGGCCTATGATGTTTATGTTTTGGATACCCTTGCCTATGTGGCGGATGGTGATTGCGGCTTACGCATAATAGATGTATCCAATCCGACAAATCCGAACGAGGTGGGTCATTGCAGCACTCCCGGGCAGGCTTATGAAGTTTATGTGAAGGGCAGCTATGCCTATGTGGCGGACGGTTATTACAGTCTGCGCATAATAGATGTGTCCAATCCGGCAAATCCGAATGAAGTGGGATTTTGTGATACACCGGGACGAGCTCGAAGAGTTGCTATTATATTTAATTTGTACGCCTATGTGGCGGACGAAAAATCAGGTTTACAGGTAATAGATGTAACCAATCCGCAAAGTCCACAAATAGAAGGCTCCTATGACACGCCGGGCAGTGCATGGGATATCTCTGGGGATTATCCTGATTTGTCTTTGGCAGTTGGAAATGGTGGGGCTCAGTTTTATTTTTTTCTAGTTGGGGGTATTTAAAGAAAACAGTGATTACATGCAGTCTCCTAAATTTGAATCTGTGTGTGCTTCCGGGGGTTGCACGGAGTTAAGGTATAACATACCCGAAAAAGAGCGAGTTACGATAAAGCTGTACAACATTACAGGCAGATTGGTCAAGGAGCTTGAAAACGGTATTAAGAGACCCGGAGAGCACAGTGTTAATATTGGTAATGAAGTTTCTTCAGGTGTTTATTTTGCTGAGCTTGTGGCAGGTCACTACAGAAGTGTAAAAAGTGTTGTTGTGGTCAGGTAAGCAAATTCTGCCTGCACTTGTCTGCACAACCTTAATCAATTAATTGATTTTCAAATAGACTGGTTTTATGAGTGCATCAATAATTTGACTATTTAGGCCTGTTGCTGTATAATGTTATATAGCGAATACAAAAATATTCAGGACTTTGAAAACAGAAGGAGGTTTAATATGCTGAAAAAGTATGCGATGCCCGCATTAATGTTTGCCGTAATTTTACTGCCTGCTTTAACTGTGGATGCACAGGAATTCCCTATAGCTGTGGGAAGTGATACGGCATTTGCCTATGTGGCGGCCTGTGACGGACAAAACTGGCTGGTTCCCATTCTCGGGGATTCTCTGAATTCAAATAATATTGATGCACAGTTTGTTTCTCCCTCCGGGAGCTTGCTTGGCACAAGAATATCTCTTGGTGCGCAGGGTGTTGCTCCGGGTGCATTGGCGAGATTTGACGGGGTGAATTATTTTTTGGTATGGGAGGATTTCAGTGAAAATTTTAAAGGACAATTCATAGATACGCAGGGGAATCTGGTTGGTACTTCTTTTAATATCGCTACCGGTTTACTGCCCGGGAAAATGGATATCTACAATGTAGCATTTGGCGATACCGCTTATCTGGCGATTTTTGTCAAAGCGGACAGTATACTGTACGGACAGATGGTGAACAAATCCGGAAGCCTGATTGGAAGCCAGATTCAAATCAGCAACACTCCAGCCCGTGAAACCTATATTGCATACGATGGTACAAATTATCTTGTAGTATGGGTTAATGAGAATAATGATAAGGATATTTATGGTCAGTTCATAGGTAAAGACGGGCTGCTGGTTGGAAGTAATTTTGTAATTGACAATGATCAGAATTACAGTGATAATCCTATTTCACTTGCATTTGACGGGGCAAGGTATTTAATGGCTTTTCATGAAGCCCCGACTCTTGATGCTCCATGGACATTGATAGGGTATTTTATTACCACGGCAGGAACTGTTGAGGACACAATAATCATATGCGATTCAATAAAACACCCGTATATACCATCTGTTGCTTTTGATGGCAAAGAGTATTTTATAACCTGGAGTCAACTTCTGGATTCCACGATGATAGGAAGGTTTTTTGATACCTCAGGGGTTCCTATTGATACGCCGTTTGTCTTATTTGGACCGTCAGACAATAAATCCCCGATAGGAGGTGTTGGGTTTGGTGGTGGTCAATATCTGGCTGTAACCACGAGACTTGATTCCAATTTTTCAGACGGTGATGTCTATGGCAGGTTTATTCAACCGCTCTCAGCGGTTTGGGAAAGAAATCCTTCGGAGCCAAAGGCATTTATGCTTTCTCAGAATTACACGAATCCGGTACGGCTGACAGCCAGAATCCCCTTTAATATTCAATCGAATTCCTTTGTAACACTTAAAGTATTTGACGCCGTGGGAAGAGAGGCAAGAGTACTTTTGTCCGGGAATCTGCATGCCGGGTCATATACATGCCAGTGGAATGCCGGGAATTTGGCAAATGGTGTGTATTTCTATTATTTGCAGGTGGCTTCGTTGACCGAGATAAGAAAGTTTGTAGTACAGAAATAAAGGATTGTGAAAATGAAAAACTCTGGATTGAATAAGAAATGTCACGCAATGGCGGGCATGCGATTTAGTCTGTTCGGGCCGAATTTTCCTGAATTTGCATGTCCGCAAAGCATACACAACAGAATAATGAGTTTACAAAAAACAGGGAGTTTTAAAAAATGAAAAAAACAACATTGATTTTTTCCGCAGTTGCATTGATGATTTCAATGAGTCTTTTTGCACAGGATAAACCCGGAACACCTGATAAAACGGGATGCAAAGATTATCCGGGGATAAGCAGATATAAGGGGGCGACAATTCATGCTTGCAGTGAAATAAATTATGGCAAATTCTATCTTGGTCTCGGTGAGCCTGTAAGCAAGAATTTCCTTGGCCACGGGCAGTTTTTCAAGAAATATATGGAAGTAAAAGGTAAAATATACAATATTCAATACTTATTACCGCTTGAAACAGGTATACTGCAGGTATATGAAAATTATAAGAACACGTTAACCAAAGCGGGATACAGTGCGCTTTACACTGAAAACTTTAAAAACACCTGTTTTTACAGGGAGGATTACTACGGTGGAGATGCTGGCCCCATTGTCCCGGGTGTTAAAGGTTTTTACGGAAATCAATGTGATAAGAATTATTATTACACAGTTTATAAAGGTGTCAGAAATTCATTGGATATTTATGTTGCTTTGTTTGTCGGTCAGGATGGCGATGAAGTGATTGTCAATCAATCCGTGATAGAAACAGTACCCTTGAAATTGGGATTGGTTTCCGCCGATAATATAGCAAGAAACATAGAGGTTACCGGGCACTCCATCTTTTATGATATTCATTTTGCCACGGGAAGCGCAACGATTAACGCAAGCTCGTATAGTCAGATAGCGGAAATAGCAAAGTATATAAAGCAGCATGCCGATAAAAAGTTCTTTATTGTCGGACATACGGATAACACGGGCAACTTTACCTCCAACATGACGCTCTCCGAAAACAGGGCAAAAGCGGTTATGAATGAACTAATAAGCAAATACGGAGTGAATGCGAGTCAGTTAAAAGCCTATGGTGTAGCGAATCTTTCACCTGTAACATCCAATTCAACGGACGGAGGTAAAGCGAGGAATCGCAGGGTTGAAATAGTTGAACAATAGATAAACTCTCATATTCAACAGGCCTTTAAAAGTGTAATCCCGCTTTATTTATGGGGATTGAAATTGTATAGGTTGCCTTTTTGGCTTTTTTGCTGTATGCTGTTATTTAAGATAACTTATTTGTCTTAATCTAATTTTCTTCCCAATTCAAAGGCTTTAAGGTTGGCATCTATTGTTTTCGGGGGAACTCTGTAAGATATGACCTTTTTCCATGTTTCAATGTCGTATGCCAGATGTTTTGAAAGTGCACCAAGCAATACCGTGTTGACCGTACGCGCATCCCCGGCCTCTCTGGCAATTGGGACGGCATCAATGATGTAAATATTGACGCCTTCGTCTCTGAATTGAGCCTCAATGTCTTCAGGGTATGTTTCAAGCCCGAGGGAAACTGTGGTTGGAATTATTTTAAACTTGTTTACAATGGCTATGCTCCCTTGTTTCTTTAAATAGCCTTTCCACCTCAGGGCTTCGGCAAGTTCAAAGGCCAGTATAATATCGCCGCTACCTTTTTCTATGAGAGGGGAGTATATTTTCTTTCCGAATTTTACAAATGAAACCACACTTCCTCCTCTTTGAGACATGCCGTGCACCTCGCTTTTCTTAACATCCATACCGGATTCCAGCGCAACAAGGGCAAGAATTTCTGATGCGGTTAATATACCCTGACCACCAACGCCCGAAATTATAATGTTTTTGCCTTCCATTTTTCCTCCTTAAGATATTGCATCAAATGGACAAACCTGAATACACAGGTCACACCCCACGCATAGAATAGGTGAAATAACAGCTTTGCCGTTTTCCAGACTTATTGCCGGACATCCCAATTTTATACATCCCATACATTTTTCACCCTTGCATTTTTCAGGGTCAACCTTTCTTTTTGGTTTCTGTCTGGCTGCTTTTCTCTCTTCCGGCAGGAGTGCACAGGGACGCTGGGATATGACAACAGTTGGCTCTTCGGCAGCCATTGCTTCTCTCAAGACATTCCGCGTTTCTCTCAGTTTGTGAGGGTCTACTTTGTATATTTTCTTAACACCCACAGCTCTGCTTATTTCAGTAAAATCCACTGCGGTTGTCGGTTCACCCTTTACCGTTTTTCCTGTTGAAGGGTTGTCCTGATGACCTGTCATGGCTGTAATTCTGTTATCCAGTATTATAACAGTTGAAATACCTTTGTTGTAAACTACGTCCATTAATCCGGTAATTCCGTTATGTAAAAATGTGGAGTCGCCTATTACGGCAACTGTTTTTTTGGCGAATTTTTTGCCCTGTGCCTTTTCGAGTCCAAATGCATTTCCTATTGACGCACCCATACAAATTGTCGTGTCCATTGCATTATAAGGAGGAAGTGCCCCCAGTGTGTAACAACCTATATCGCCTGTAACCGTGGCTCTGAGCCTCCATAAGTTGTAGAAAATGCCAATATGAGGACAACCGGGACAAAGCTGCGGTGGCCGCATTATTTCTTTACCGTCTTTCAGATGAGGGAGCTCCTCTTTTAAGACACCCTTCCTGACTCTGTCCGGGTTTAACTCAAGTACAAGGGGGATGTATTTTTTTCCATGGACATCTGTGTATCCGATATATCTTATTTCCTCTTCAAGAAATGGTTCGTTCTCTTCTATAACTATGACTTTGTTAACCCCTTTGTAAAATTCTTCAAACAATTTATCAGGGAATGGCCATGGAAAGCCTAATTTCAGAAACGATGCGTCAGGAAAAATTTCTCTTGCATGTAGGTAAGAAATGCCTGATGAGACTATACCGAGTTCTCTATCGCCCCATTCTATTCTGTTCAAAGGAGAGGTATTAGCCTCTTCTTTCAGTTTGAGAAGCCGCTCTTCAACAACTGCATGTCTCACTCTTGCATGCGCCGGAAGTATGATATATTTTTGCGGTAACTTTTTGTATTCTTTAACGGGGACGTCTTCTCTGTCTCTGAACTCCACAGGCCCTTTTGTATGTGATGTCCTTGTTGTCATTCTGAAAAGTACAGGAGTATCAAACTTTTCGGAAAGAGAAAATGCATACTTTATAAAATCCTTTGCTTCCTGACTGTCAGATGGCTCTATGAGAGGCATTTTCGCAAATTTTGCATATCTTCTGTTGTCTTGCTCATTCTGTGACGAATGCATCCCGGGGTCATCAGCACTTATTACAACAAAACCACCGTTTATCCCGGTATATGCTGATGTGAAAAATGGGTCTGCTGCAACGTTAAGACCAACATGCTTCATTGAAACCATACTTCTTGCTCCGCCTATCGCAGCCCCGAGAGCTACCTCAAACGCCACTTTTTCATTGGGTGACCACTCAGCATCTATTTCTGCATATTTGGCGGCTGCCTCTAATATCTCTGTAGAGGGTGTTCCAGGATATGCTGTGGCAACTTTTACGCCGGCTTCCCATGCCCCTCTGGCTATGGCCTCATTGCCTGAAAGTAATTTTTTCATCTATTTCCCCCTTCATATATGAATATGCTATATTTTAATGATTTGCATTCAGACAATCAAATGAGATTTAAAAATCAATTGGAAAAAGCATGACCTGCAGCTTTTAGCCGGTAATGCAAATTGTTCTCTTTGGTTTCCATTTTTATATCATATTTATAATTGTAAACAGAGTCGATTTGTCCCGAAATAAGTGGGTATAAGTCTTTTAAATAAGAAGATAGTAAGTTTCGCAGGCTCTTTGTGCTGTCAATTGCCGGATAAAATATGCCGTCTGCTTTACTATATTCATTATTGTTTAGAATTTTTTCAATTAATGTTGAATCCGTGCTGTAGATTATTTTTGTGTCATTGGGACATACGTAAATATCAGGATAGTTCTTTAAATAATACACCGAGATTTTTCTTCCCGAACTGTCTTCAAAGGACTGCTGCCCGTTGAATATGGAGTCCTGGCCGGACAGAGTGGATGTTATGTCTTGTATAAGCCTTTCCTGTTCCGTACGCATCAGAGAGACAAGAGCTATTTTTATTGATTTGAAGTTATATGTGCTGTCTTTGAATCTGTCAAATAAAAGTGAGCTTTTTCCCCCGAAATCCATAAATGGAAGGCCAAGACCGCTTGAGTCTTCACCGAAGGTTGAATGATAGGCGTCTTTGGGTTCGAGAAACGGTAATTTGGCGCTCAAAATTACTCCGGGATTGACTGTATTTCCTTCATAATTTCCTTTGAACATATTGCCGATAAGCCCACCTGTATCAAGCATATCAATGTTTATATTCTCAAAACTTCTGTTCCACTGGACAATAAAAGGGTTTGCCGTGAACAATTTGTTTTTGATTGAGACAATGATACCAAAAGGTAGTATCTTTTTGCTAAATTTTTCTGCGAGGCTTCCCCTTCTTTTATCTTCGGATAATCTGATTACCTCCTGTAAAATAGATTCTTTGTTGCTGACTATGAGAAAATTGCCGATGAACATATAGGAAAACGGTGGAATACGCTTTACCCGTATGCCCCGTATGTATGAAGTTTTGCCGGGATAGAATCTGTGCACCAATAGGGTCTGGAAGTTACTTTTTCCGATAAGCACGAAGCCATCACTGTATTTTATGAATAAAAAACCCTTTGCCAGCAAGTTATACGCCCAGTTATTGTCGATTAACTTGAATAGTAAAAATGGCGCTCGCCTCTGTGCGAGAAATCCTTCTATTTTTACCCTGGCAGAATCATTGGAAAATACGGATTTTAAAAATTTTCTGTCATTTAAGTAAAATGCGTATTGCATGTCATTGTATGGCACGATATTCTCCATTGTGAAATTCTTTATAAGAGGTCTCGGGGTGGAGCAGAGATATATCAGGCCTATTCCCGTAATAATGCCAAATATAATCAGCAACACGACAAATACTTTAAGCTGTTTCATTAATGTCTCCTTGTTATGTCTTTATTGTAATAGAAATACGTTATCTCCCCTTTTTACATATCCGGATTTAAGAACTTTTGCAAATATTCCCCATCTCGATACGGCATAGGATTTTCCTCTGTTGACATGCCTTTTCTTACCGATGTCACTTATCTCTATCATAGCCTCACCAATAATCAGTTTCCGGCCTCTGTACAGTTCGTTGTATGGTATGCCGACAATAGTGATATTCTCGGTAATTTCTGTTATATCGAGCTTTTTTAGTATATCGGATGGTACAAATGAAAGACTCTCAAGTGCAAATACGGAAACCTGTCTGGCAGTTCCGGCATGCACATCCTCGCTAACGCCTTTGTCTTTAACAAGCATTATTGAATCTTGCAGTTGTTTGGTACCTCTGTTCTTTGATTTTGCAACGTAAATGACCTTTCCATTTTTGAGATATCTGCGCTTTATTTTTCCGGATTTTCCCCCTTCTTTCTCTAAGAGCTCTATATCCGTGATTCGTGCCAGCTTATCAACGTTTTTTACCATATCGTAAAAATTTAAGGCTGCGATTGAAACGCTGAAAAGAGCCTCTATTTCAACCCCTGTCTTTGCTATGGTTTTAATTGTTGATATTATTTCCACTGACGTATCGCTAACAGCTTTGGCAGAAACATCAATGGAAGTTATGGGAATGGGATGACAAAACGGAAGGCTCTGTGGTACCCATTTTGCCGATAGCATGCCAATTGTTTGCGATACGGAAAGAGGGTCGCCCTTGGGTATTTTGCCCTGTTTTATCAATTTCACGGTATCCTTTGAGACTTCTACAAGGCATCTTGCCGTTGCTTTTCTCTCGCTTGCACTCTTGGAACTTATATCAATTGTTTTCATAAAGAATGAACACTCTTATCTAAATGACGTTTTTATACTGAAGAGCTTGGTCAATCAACTCTTTATCACTTATGCCATTTTCGGGGAAATTGCTGAAATAAAAATGGAGGTCCAGGAATTCATTATTCAGCACCTCTTTTATTCTGCTTAAAACTTTCTGTCCCCCGTACTTGTTTGTTTCTGGCAGTATGGTAAAAACCCAGTGTTTTCCTATATGGAATATATCAGCTTCACGAAGAGATTCTTTGAGTAGAATACTCATTCTGTTGGTACTCAGTTTGTCAAATTCCCTGTTGGAAGTGGAATTTATCATTACAATGCAAAAATACCTGCTGTATCTATTCCCGCGTGCGACCTCTTTTTTCAGCAGTTTTTTAAAGGTTTTAAAGATCTCCTCTGCTTCAATGGATTCTTTTAGGGTTTGTATGTTATTTCTCTGCCCCATTTCGGATTTTAATTCTGGTGGCAGGTATGACATAAGTCCCCTGCGTTTTATCCTGTCCAGCATAAACCTTGCAGCTTCTTTCCTTCCGATTGCAAGAGATTTTTTGATATACATTGCCATGTACTTGGCAGCATTTTCAAGCTCACTTTTTTGATAGTAAATATCACCAATTGTTGAAAGAATATCAAGGTCCTGTGGGGCAAGGTTGCTTATTTTCTGAGCTATTATTTTTGCCTTGTCAAGGCTTTTCTGCTCAATTAATAATTCCAGAGCTTTTCTATATTCGCCGAGCGCAAGGTCTTTGCTGCCTGTTGAGAGGTAAAGGTCTCCACCTATTTTTCTCAGGTCTGCTTCTGGTTCTATGTATGTTATGATGTCTTCATAAACCTGTAATGCTCTCACATAATCTCTGCCATAGAACAGTTTTAAAAGTATACGTTTCTTTTCGGCGATATCCTTTTTGCTTAAAATTCCCATAACATTGGATATTATACATCAAAATCGGCATACATTCAAGTTTTATATTTTTTCAGAGATTTTTGGATGCGAGTTCCAGCTTATAAAAAACAGTGATTGGTCGTCCATATTTTTTGCTATATACTTATAAAACTTTAAGAGGAGGTATTGATGCTTATAGGTATAAGAAAAGAAGATAAGAACAGATGGGAAAGGAGAGTTCCTATAATTCCTGAGCATATTGAGAAACTCAAGAGAGATTATAAAATTGAAACCATTGTACAACCGTCTTCCATACGTGTATTCTCGGATATGGAATATAGAAAGGCTGGTGCAATTGTCATTGAAGACCTGAGTGAAAGTGACATAATATTCGCAGTGAAAGAGATTCCCCTGGAGTTGTTCAACCCCGGAAAGACATATGTGTTTTTTTCTCATACAATAAAAGGACAGAGGCATAATATGCCCATGTTGAAAAAAATGATGGAGCTTGGATGTACCCTTATAGATTATGAAAGAATAATGGATAAGTCAGGCAGAAGGTTGATATTTTTCGGCAAATATGCAGGACTTGCAGGAGCAATAGATACGTTATGGGGATTGGGGAAAAGACTTGCTTATGAAAATGTTTTAACGCAGTTTTGTCAGATTGACCCTGCCTGGAGATACGGTTCACTTGAGCGGGCAAAATCTGAAATAAAAAAGGTAGGTGACAGAATTGCCGAGGAAGGTCTTCCCGATGAAGTTGTTCCTCTTATAATTGGTATAGGGGGCTATGGGAATGTCTCAAAAGGAGCACAGGAAATAATAGATTTATTGCCAACAAGGCGAATAGAGCCTTCTCAACTGCAGGAAATATATAAAAATCCATCTAATAATATAATTTACGAGACAATATTTAAAGAGGAGCATATCGTTGAGCCAATTGAAGAAGGAAGAGATTTCGATTTGCAGGATTACTACAAGAATCCTCACCATTACAGGCCTATTTTTGAACGATATCTTCCGTATCTTTCCGTGTTGATAAATGCAATATACTGGGACAAGCAGTATCCGAGGCTTGTAACAATAGATTATTTAAAAGAGCACTTGAATAATGATCTCAGGCTAAAGATTATAGGGGATATAAGCTGTGATATAGAAGGTGCCATTGAATGCACGAAAAGAGCCACTGATATAGATAATCCGTTTATGGTTTTTGACCCTGTCACCGAGCAGGTGGAAAGGGGCTATAAAGGAAAGGGGCTACCCATTATGGCAGTTGATAACCTGCCATGTGAGTTTGCAGCAGAGGCATCAGCTGACTTCAGTTCAGTGCTCTTAAAGTTTATTCCCGAGATTGCATCTGCGGATTTTTCCGTTGATTTTTCCATGTCTGATTTGCCCCGTGAGATAAAAAATGCAGTTATTCTCTATAAAGGAGAATTAACACCTGAGTATGAATATCTTAAAAAATATCTAAAGGAGGAATTATGAAAAAAGTACTGGTGCTGGGCGCCGGCCATGTGGCAAAACCACTCGTAGAGTATCTGATGCAGCATGATTTTCATGTAATAGTTGCAAGCAGGACAATGAGCAAAGCTCAGAAGATTGTTGGGAATAACCCAAATGGAGAGGCAAAATCGGCTACTGTTGATAATAAAGGCCTTATTTTTAAGCTTATAAATGAGACTGATATTACCGTAAGTCTTCTGCCGCCGCCTTTCCATCCGATGATTGCCAGGATGTGTGTTGATGCTGCAAAATCCCTGGTTACGACTTCCTATGTGAGCAAAGATATGCAATCGCTGGATGAACCTGCAAAAAAAGCGGGGATTATACTGCTGAATGAATTGGGGCTTGACCCCGGTATTGACCATATGTCCGCAATGCGTATTATACACGGAGTACAGAATGCAGGCGGCAGGATAGTGAGTTTTCACTCTTACTGTGGTGCTTTACCTTCTCCTATGGCAAACAATAATCCTTTTGGATATAAATTCTCTTGGGCACCAAGAGGTTTGCTGCTTGATTCGAAAAACTCTGCGAGGTATCTTGAGAACGGAGAGGAAGTTCGCGTGTCAGGTGACTATTTATTTGAGCATTATTCTATAAAGTATATAAATGGATTTGGGTATCTTGAGCATTATCCCAACAGAGATTCAATGCCGTATATAGAGAAGTACGGAATCAAAGGCACAGGGACGATGTACAGGGGCACGTTAAGATACGTAGGATGGTGTGAGACCATGAAAAGACTCGTAGACCTGGGACTGATTAATGATGAAAAGAAAAATCTTAAAGGAATGACGTACAGGGATTTCTTTGCAGATGTGATAGGTTACAACAAAGGTAATATAGTTGAAAAATTGGCGAATTATTTACATATTGATACGTACTCAACAGTTATGAAGAGGCTTTTGTGGCTTGGCATACTTGATAAAAAGCCAATACCAATGGAAAGTGGTTCGGAACTTGATGTACTTGAAGATTTGATGCTTAAGAAGTTAAAATACGAGGAAGGTGAGATGGATATGGACATTATGCAGCATGAATTTATAGCTGAATATCCAGATAAAAAGGAAAAAATCATATCTACGCTCGTTGATTTTGGTATTCCCGGGGGAGATACATCTATTGCAAGAACAGTCGGATTGCCGGCAGCTATAGGAACAAGGCTTGTGCTCGAAGGTAAAATCAACCTGATAGGTGTTCACATACCAGTTCTTCCAGTGATTTACGAACCTGTTCTTAATGAACTGGAAAATCTTGGAATAAAATTCAAAGAAAGAGTAGAGAGAGTAAAGTAGACTGTTAATTCATAATAAAATTTAATTTAATGCCGCTACTGTGTTCTTTTTACCGTGGATTTCGGGCGCTTGTAAGAGGAGTGTTTTAATCGGGATTTTTTTATAAATATTGAGTTTTTGTCCGATTATTTGATTTAACAGGAGGTTCTTTGTATACTATTAAAATTACACAGAGCAAGAAGAGGAGGATATTTGCATGGTAATGCGTAAAATAAGAAGTCAGGTAAAAATAGTTATGTGGATTACAATAATTGGATTTGCAGGCTGGATAATTTTTGACCTTGGTGCCAATTTGATGGTGAAAGGCAAAGGCAAGCCCTGGCAAAAGGGCGTTATAGGAGAGATTGACAACAAAAAAATAAGCTCAAAAATGTTTTACAGAGAATACCAGAATGTGTTGCAAGACTCTCTGAAAAATGTTGGCGGAAGGGAATTGTCAGATCAGGAAGAAAAAAGTATAAGAGATGAAGCTTGGAAGAAGATGATTACCAATTTAAGATGGAGCGAATTATCAAATAAGAGACACATAAGACTTTTAGACGAAACATACCTTACTGTTATGGAAAGAGTCCCTCCGACTGAGTTGCAGAAAGATACTGCACTGTACACAAATAATAAGTTTGATATAAATAAATACAGGCAGGCACTTGGAAATCCTAGAAATGCTGGTTACTTTGCCAACTATGAAATGAAGCTCAGAAGAGAGATTCCAAAGGATATAAATACGCTTGATGTACTGTATGCATTTAACATTTCCAATAAGGAACTTGAGTTTATGTACGGTAAGGATTATGCTGCAAGAAAGGCGAAATATTTACTTGTAAAA
>JALTEL010000011.1 GCA_027073945.1 Caldifarciminota bacterium
AATAAATAATATATACATAACACACCTCCTCTCCTTATCTAACAGTATTATACAGACTTATTCACGTACTGTCAAGTGCTTTTATAACAATCTGTAAACCAAAAGGTTAGCTTCTGGGTCTTGACATTCCGACACAAAATTTGTATATATTAATACCGCAAAAAAATAACAAAAGGAGGTGATAGAAATGAGTATGGATATGATAAAATGGGAGCCGATGAAAGACCTGAGGGACGAGATAGACAGGGTCTTCGACACATTCTTTGGCAGGATGCCTGCCATATCCGAGAAAGAAGGATTCTGGATGCCGTCCGTTGATGTGGAGGAAACGGATAGCAGTTACATAGTCAGGGCTGATTTACCGGGAATGGAGAAAAATGACATAAAGATTGCTCTTACTGAAGACACTCTTTCCATCAAGGGTGAAAGAAAAATGAAAAAAGAAGAAAAGGGCAAAACCTATCACAGAATAGAAACAAGTTACGGTAAATTCCAGAGAACAATCACTCTGCCTGCGGAGATCAAACCCGATGAAGCAAAGGCAGAATACAAAAACGGTGTGCTTACCATAAACCTTCCAAAATCGGAAAAGTCAAAGCCAAAGGAAATTGAAATAGAGGTGAAGTAAACAGCATCCTCACACATAAAAAGCAGGGGCATTATGCCCCTGCTTTTTATGTTCCAAACTGGTTTAAAAAAGAAACATAGAATGCCGCTGCTTTATAAAGATGGTCAACAGGACAGAATTCATTGGGCCCGTGGGCTTTTGATTCTATACCAGGGCCGAACCCAAATGCGGGTATGTTATACATCCCTGCTATTGCAACCCCGTTCGTACTGAATGTCCATTTATCAACAACAGGCTTATCATTGAACAGTTCACTGTAAGCACTCACAGCCTTTTTCAAAAAATCGTTTTCCTGCTCCATTACCCATGTAGGATAATATTTTCGGGTCGGCAGCACATAGCCTGTGTATGTAGGTTTTTTATACTCAGGGACATGCACTGTAGCATTATGTCTCATTGCAGAAGGCAAATCTTTTATTTCGTCAATGGAACTCTGCTCATTTTCTCCATAGGTCAGTCTCCTGTCTATATAAATACTGCAAAAGTCAGCAACAGAACACTGCGAAGGTCCGCTTCCGTTTATGCCGGAAACCGTCAGCGTGCCCTTACCAAGAAAGCTATCCTCACCGAGCCTGTGAGAAAGTTCCTCAAGGTCCTTCACAACATTGCAGGCTTTGTATATTGCATTATCCCCGAGATGCGGAAATGCACCATGGGCGGATTTTCCCTTCAAAATAACCTCCATTTCCATTCTGCCCCTGTGACCTCTGTATATATGCAGGTCTGTAGGCTCCGTGAGCACAACAACATCCGGCCTGAAACCCTTTTTTTCAACGAGATACTGCCATGCAAGGCCATCACAATCTTCTTCCATAACAGAACCAATGCCGTAGAAAGTAAAGTCACCCTTTATGCTGAGTTCTTTCAGCAATTTGCCAGCATAAACTATGGAAGCCATACCGGCTTTCTGGTCAGAAGAGCCCCTGCCAAAAACCTTGCCATCCGCAACCTTGCCTTCAAACGGGGGAAAGTCCCACAGAGACCTGTCACCCTCATCAACAACATCCACATGTGCATCAAAGGCTATCTTTTTACTGCCACTGCCTATTCTCCCAATAACATTACCGAAATCATCTATCGTTACCTCATCAAAACCTACCTTTTCCATTTCATCAGCTATTCTCCTGACAACAGCCCGTTCCTCACCCGACAGACTCTTGATTGAAACAATGTCCGCCAGAAACCTCGCTATATCATCTCTGTACTTCTCCGCACTTTTGTATATGTTATCCCGCATATTTTATCCTCCTTTAAATTCCGTTGTAAGGGCATATATTATAAAACTGTTTACATGAAAAACAAAAGCACTGTTTGTAACATTTCTCTATCTTCATTTAAAATTCGGATAATTGACCGTATAATTTACTCACATGAAAATTGTCAGCCTGCTTAAAATAATCGTATATCTGCTTGTTCTTGTTGTGATTACTTCCTATGCTACAGGGCTCGGACTATACATAACCCTCTTTTTACTGCCGTTTTCTTACGCTATTCTGGCCGAGTTCAAAAAACTGAGCTTTATAGGCACAAGGGAAGCCAATATTACAGCGGGCATATCCACACTGCTCTTCCTTGCCCTTGCATTTCGCACAGACCCGTTTATCGTACTTGGATATTTTCTACTCGTATTAATTTCCATAAAACTCCTTCTTATAAAACGCAGGAAGGATTTAAACCAGTTAATGGCTCTGCTCGTGGCGGGGTTTTCTCTTTCCACGATTTTCCACTATTCACTGTACTTTATTATTATATCTCTCCTGTTCTTCCTGCTTGTCACCATTTACATCGGACTCAACATATTTCCCGAGGCCTCGTACACCAACACAGGCAAGGTGCTTAAGTTCTTTGTTATCTTCACATTCGCAGCGTTTTTCCTGTCAATATTTTTATTTGTAATTCTACCGAGAAATCCGCGTGTATTTCTGGGAAGCATGGTGAGACAATCAAAGACTTATTATATCGGGGATATCGGTGTGGGGAACTTTGACAGAGACAGGCTATCCGGGGCTGTAATCGGGAGAATCAAGCCTGATGAGCGTACAAAAAATTCCATATACATAAGGGCATATACGCTTTCATTCTATACTAATGGAAAATGGGAGCCGGATTTTTCAGGATGGAAGGAGTTAAAGCCCACGGGGCTATTCAGATTTTACAGAGAAGCCCTGCCTTCGGCTCACTGGTACAGAATTCAACTCTCCCCCCTCTTGGACAAGTTTCTCATACTGCCCGATGTGCCTGTGCTTATCAGCGGAGGCCTGATTAATGCCTTCTACAGGCAGTCGGACAGGACTTTGAAAATCCAGAGAAACAGTCTTAAAAAACTTTCGTACAGCGTCCTATCATCCGATATTTATGTACCTGTTACTACTCCTCATAAAGACAAATACCTCACTATCAACAGGGACTTAAAAAAAAGCCTTAGAGAGTTTGCACTCAAAAACATAAAAGATACAACACCTCTGGGATTTGTAAATTTTCTCAGGTACGGTTATGCCTATGGCAGGTTTCAGAAATCCGCAGAGCAGGGCGAGCCTACATTGTATTTTCTATTTAAAGAAAAAACAGGTGAATGCACGGAATTTGCAAGTGCTTTATGCCTTTTGTTGAGGAGTTTCAATATACCTTCAAGAATTGTTGTGGGATTCCTATCGTCTGACTGGAACACTTACGGAAAGTATTTCACTATAACAGGCAAAGATGCCCATGCATGGGTTGAAGCCTTCATAAACGGGAAATGGCTTAGACTTGACGCCACGCCGGGCATACCCCCAAAAAAGCATATTCTTTCGGCACTGGCACAGTATTACGATTTCCTGCAGTATGAGTGGTTCAATCATGTTGTTGAATTCACATACTACGAACAGATGCATGTTGCCAGCGCACTGTATGCAAGGAAATATACCGTTACAAAAAGTCCGGGATTCAAATTGTTTGTATACTTTATCATCGGGTTAATTGCCGTTTTTATTCTGCTTTACATAGCAAAAGCACGCATCACAACAGACAAAAAGACAAAAACAATTCACAAATTCCTGAAATTAATGCAAAAAAATGGCTATACCAAATACAGCGATGAAACACTGCTTGAATTTGCCATAAGAACGAAAAACAATGAAATTGTAAGATTTGTTCATGTATATTACAATGTGCGATATGGCTCTGGAAATATTGAAACGCTCTTAAAATATTATATATTACTGAAAAAATCGCTCAACAATTCATAAGGATAAAACGAATTTCTTGATTGTACGAGTTTAAAGGATAATATTATAGACATATGTTAGTTGATGATTACTATCTTGATGAAATAACGGGCGTTTTTAACAGACGCTATCAGAAACTCTTTCTTGAGCGGGAAATCAAGCGCATAAGAAGATACGGCGGCACTTTTTCGTTTCTGTTGATTGATATTGATAATTTTCACAGTATAAACGATAGACTCGGCCATCTGGGAGGCAACAGAGTTCTCAGGCATTTTGGTAACCTGCTCATAGAGCTTGTCCGAGATGTAGATATGGTAATAAGATACGGAGGTGACGAATTCATAGTAATACTACCGGCGACAGACGGAATGGGAGCGGAGATAGTAGGCAAGAGAATAATAGAATCGTTAAGGGAGCGCGACTTAGGCGGAGTAAAGATAAGTGCGAGCATAGGCATAGGGACATATCCGGATGACGGACTGGAGTGGGACAAGCTATTTGAATATGCAGACAGGGGATTATACGTAGCGAAGAGGAGCGGGAAAGGCAGGATAGGGCGAGTAGGGATAGGAGAGAAAGGAATAATCATACCGACAAAGGACATAATAGGGCGAAGAG
>JALTEL010000012.1 GCA_027073945.1 Caldifarciminota bacterium
AGGACCACTTTGCAGAAGGGAACCCTTACCTGAAAAACGAACGTTACTTTCAGGCAGAAGAAGGAATGAAATTCATAAAATCGTTTATGCTTTTTTCGTTAAACCACTTTGATAGATGGACCATCAATAAAATAATATGGATTCAACAGCAGCGGTATAAACCTTACAACATAGGCAAGTCTTACATTAGTGGAGAGGAGTGCCTTTTTAGCCTTGCCAATAAAGACATTAAAATAACCCAAGCATTTTCATATCAAAGATTTAAAGATACACCATATCTCCCTCACATAACACTTACAACAAATTTCAACCTCAGATATATATGGGCAGAACTGTCTTACACAGGGAAAAGACTCGCCAAGCCATCAAGTACCAAATACTTTCCCGATTATGTACTTTTAAATGCAGGTCTTTATTTTGAAAAAAATTTGCACTCCTGCCTTTTTTCTCTATCCGTAGAAACAAACAATTTACTCAATGTACATTACCAGAATATTCCCGGGTACCCGGGTCAGAGCAGGACTTTTATTCTGGGACTGAAAATAAAGGAGGTAAACATATGAGAAACTTCACAACAGTAATAGCTGCTATACTTATAGTAGCAGGATGTGGAAAAAAGCAAGATCACATAGAGGTCTCGGGTGAAGAAAAGGTAATTATACTCAACAATCTCTCAGAAACATACTCCATATTTGACCCTGATAGCAATACGCTAATTACAGATGTTGACACAACCGGCTCAGTTCCAAATGATATAAGGATAGAAGGAGATGTGGCTTATATAGTGAACTCAGGTTTCGGGGGAACCCCTTCTATTGAAAAGATAAATATCAGAGACGACAAGGTACTATCTTATACGCCATTACCTGACGGCTCAAATCCGTGGAGTATAGCACTTAGTCCCTCATGCCTGTATGTCTCGCTTTATGGTAAAAACAAGCTCTACAAAATGGATAAATATCTCAATATTCTTGACTCTGTTTCCGTTGGCATGTCACCGGAAGGTCTAATCGCCGATGGGAAAAGCATATATGTAGCCTGTACAGGGACTTATCCCTCTTATACAAACAGTTATATTTACGAAATCATTGACTCTTCGGGTTTAAAGGTTACTGACTCTATCAGTGCACAGTGCAATCCCCAGGTACTCAATATACAGGGAGATACCTTATTCGCACTTCTAACAGGAGATTATGCCAATGTCAAAGGGAAAATACTTAAGATAAACGTAAAAAACAATACGGTCTTTGACACCATTAACACAAATTATGCCCCGGGAGATATGTACATAGATGATAACAACATCTACATTGTAGATTGGAATGCCGGTATAGGCAGGCTTAAAAGAGTGGACAATTCAGTGAATTGGATATATTCGGGTACAGGCGTATCAAGAATAACAGGTGATGTAAAAGGTAGAGTCTTTGCGACCATTTTCTCAAGCGCAGGAAGTAATTACCTTCTACAATTTACCGCGGATAAGCCAAGTGACATTGACAGTGTATTTACCGGGAGCAAAAAAGGGACACAGGGTTTAGCAATATGGTACACAACCCTTTATTAAAATGGTATGTTGAACAAAAGAGAAAGAGGGACAGCATTGTCAAAAAGTATGGGTTGCATACACCTTATGAAATTGCTGATTTCTTCACATATAGTAATCTAAGTAAGTTAGAGCCCGATTACTGTCCTCTGTTCTCAAAAGGTCAAAAATGCCATGACATGCCAGCAGAGGAACTCGTTTGCTATTTTTGCGGATGTCCTTATTATGATTATGAGTATTATAATGAAGAGAGGCAGGAATACGGCAGGTGCAAAATAAATTCCATCTATGGAAAAAGGAATGAATACGGATACTGGGATTGCACAAAGTGTTTATTACCACACAGAAAGTCATTTGTTATCAAATTTATCAAAAAAAATCATATATAAGGGGTTGACAGTCCGACATAATTTTTGTATTAATATTTACCCTGCAGAAGTGATTCTTAAAAAGGAGGTGAATAATGAATCTGAAACCACTATCAGACAGAGTGGTAATAAAGAGGATAGAACAGGAAGAGGTGAAAAAGGGAGGCATAATTATCCCTGATACAGCCAAAGAGAAACCTCAAAAAGGCGAAGTGGTAGCCGTAGGTCCCGGGAAATTGGACGATAACGGAAAAAGAATACCAATGGAATTAAAGGTCGGTGATAAGGTATGGTTTTCCAAGTACGCCGGGACAGAGATAAAAGTTGACACGGAAGAATATCTCGTTATGAGAGAAGATGATGTTCTGTGCATTGTAGAATAAAAAGGAGGGAAAAACATGGCAGCTAAAGAAATAAAATACAGTGATGAAGGAAGAAGAGCAATTCTAAAAGGTGTTGAATCACTTGCCAGAGCGGTAAAAGTTACACTTGGGCCATCAGGCAGAAACGTGGTTATTGAAAAGAAATTTGGTTCTCCAACAATAACTAAAGACGGTGTAACAGTTGCCAAAGAAATTGAGCTCAAAGACCCGTTTGAGAATATCGGTGCGCAGTTAGTTAAAGAAGTTGCATCAAAAACTTCCGATGTTGCAGGAGACGGAACCACAACAGCAACAATTCTTGCAGAAGCTATTTTCAAAGAGGGCTTAAAGCAGGTTACTGCCGGGGCAAATCCCATGGAAGTAAAGAGGGGAATAGATGCCGCTGTCTCAAAAGTTGTTGAGACACTGAAAGGAATGTCAAAAGAAGTGCAGGGTAGAAAGGAAATAAGTGAAGTTGCATCTATTTCAGCCAATAACGACAAGGAAATTGGTGAAAAGATAGCCGAAGCCATGGACAAAGTTGGAAAAGACGGTGTCATCACCGTTGAAGAGGCTAAGGGAGTTGAAACAACTGTTGAGATAGTTGAAGGAATGCAGTTTGACAGAGGGTACATTTCTCCATATTTTGTTACAAATCCGGATAAAATGGAAACAGTGCTTGAAGACCCATATATAATCATACATGATAAGAAAATCTCTGCAATAAGAGATTTACTGCCTGTTCTGGAAAAGGTTGCTCAGCAGGGCAAACAGGCTCTAATCATAGCTGAGGACGTGGAAGGCGAAGCACTTGCAACGCTTGTTGTCAACAAAATAAGGGGAACTCTGCAGACATGCGCTGTTAAAGCTCCGGGATATGGTGACAGAAGAAAGGCTATGCTGCAGGATATAGCCATACTGACAGGTGGAAAGGTAATATCCGAAGAAGCGGGCATGAAACTGGAAAATGCACAACTTTCCGACCTGGGAAGAGCAAAAAGGGTAATAATTGACAAAGATAACACGACAATTGTGGAAGGAGCAGGGGAGAAAAAAGAGATTGAGGCAAGAATTAAACAAATAAGAGTACAGATTGAAGAAACAAAATCCGATTATGACAGAGAGAAACTTCAGGAGAGACTGGCGAAATTATCAGGTGGAGTAGCCGTAGTATATGTCGGTGCTGCAACAGAAACAGAAATGAAAGAAAAGAAAGCAAGGATAGAAGATGCTCTGCACGCAACAAAAGCCGCTGTTGAAGAAGGTATTGTACCTGGTGGTGGAGTATCCTTGCTGCGTGCTGTGCAATCCCTGGACGAAATTAAGGTAAGCGGTGACCAGATGATCGGAGTGGAGATAGTTAAAAAAGCTCTGGCCGAGCCTATCAAACAGATTGCCGAAAATGCAGGACGGGAAGGAAGCCTTATAGTTGAAGAAGTCAAAAAACTCGAGAAGAGCAAAGGATTCAATGCATTGACAGGGAAATACGAGGATATGCTGGAAGCCGGCATAATAGACCCGACAAAAGTCGAAAGAAGCGCACTGCAGAATGCAGCATCAATTGCCTCCTTACTTCTTACCACAGAGGCTATGGTTACTGAAATAAAGGAAAAAGAAAAACCAATGCCAACACCACCCGGAGCAGGACCATACGGTGAATACTGAGCTTGAGAAATTGATATAAAACGAGGGGGGTATTGAAATCATACCCCCCTTTATATAAGGAAGGTTATTTTGCCAATTTTTAACTATAAATGCAAAAAATGTGGAAGAACTTTTGAAATGCTTATACTGCCTCATGAACAAGAGCCAAAGACATGCCCTGTATGTGGAGGCGAACTCGAAAGAATTTATGCAGGGAGTGTAGGCCTTGTCTTCAAAGGGTCTGGATTTTATGCCACTGACTACGCCAAAAAGCACACCCCTGCAACAAGTCCGCAGAAGAAGGACAGTCAAGGCAAAAAAAATAAAGGACAAAAAAATTAATCATTTGAATCGGTTTCTACAAGTCCGTCTCTGATCTTTATTATCCTGTCAGTTTTTCTCGCAACTTCAGGGTCATGCGTTACAACAATGATAGTTCTACCCTCATCGCTCAAATACCTAAAAATATCCATTATTTCATCACTGCTCTTTGTATCAAGATTCCCTGTAGGTTCATCAGCAAGTATACAAACTGGGCTATTGACGAGTGCTCTTGCAATTGCAACTCTTTGTGCCTCACCTCCGGATAATTGAGTGGGACGATTATGTATTTTGCTGGCAAGCCCCACCTTAGCAAGGACATCATAGGCCTTTTTCTTTCGGACAGACTGCCTTACACCACTGTAAATAAGAGGAAGCTCTACATTTTCAGACGCGCTGAATCTCGGTAATAGATTAAAGGACTGAAAGACAAAGCCTATTTCCCTGTTTCTTACTTCTGCCCTTCTGTTATCATCAAATTGGGCTGTAACTTCTCCTTTAAAATGGTACATTCCGTCGGTAGGTCTGTCCAGAAGGCCGATAATGTGCATAAGAGTAGATTTCCCAGAACCAGAAGGTCCCATTATTGCCGCGAATTCACCTTCCTCTATTGACAGACTGATTCCTTTTAATGCTTCAAAACTTATGGAATCTGTTTTATAGACTTTTTTTACGCCTTCTAACCTTATAATTTCCATATCTCTTTCTGCCTGTCCCAAGTGCTTTTATTCTAATCTTACTTCCGGTTTTCAACTTGTTCAAAACATCTGAAGGCCCCACAGCAACGGTGTCATGCACATTGAGTCCACTTTCTATCTGGACAAAATTCATCCCTTCTGTCCCTTTTTTAACAAACACCTTTTTTACAGAATCACCGGTAATTTTCCAGACAAAGAACCTTCTTTTCTGCATACCAATTGACTCAACCGGAATTGAAGGAACACTGTCCGCCTTTGAGACAAGTATCCTGGCGTTCACACTCATACCGGGAAGAAGTTTCAGTTTACCAGAGAGTATAATATAAACAGGGTATGAAACAACTGCATTGTAACTTCCACTGGATTCAGGCATACCCACAATTCTTCGTACTCTACCTTTAATAACGGAATCCGCAAGGGCATCAACCGTTACTCTTGCAAATTGACCCAGTTTTATTTTTGTCATTTCCGTTTCATCAACAAGGACTTTTGCCTCAAATGTATCAAGTCCCGCCACAGACATAATAACAGAACCAGGGGTGTTTATCGTACCTGCAATAGCCATTTCTCCCTCTTCTTTGTAAACTGCTATAACCTCTCCTTTAATAGGTGACAGTATGGCGGTTTTGGATAGTTCCCTCTCGGATTCCAGAAGAAGCGATTTATCTTCAACAACGAGTTCAGTAAGTCTTTTCTTGAGATTTTGAGCATCTTCAAATGCTTTCTTTGATATAAATCCTTTGCTATATAGTCCCTGTGCTCTCTCCAGGTCAACCTTGGATTGTTTCAAGTTTACAATATCCTGTGCAAGCCGTGCTTTTTGTGCATTAACCTTTGCCATATACGTTGAAGGGTCAACCTTAAGGAGAGTATCACCTCTATGGACGATATCCCCCTCCCTCACATAAATTTTTTCTATCCTGCCCATTACATCGGAGCCTATGCTCACCTGCTTCATTGCCCTGAGTGTTCCGTCACCCTCAACCCATTCTTTTATGGTTCTTTTTTTCACGACTTCGGCATTTATCTGGTATTTTTCTCTATTCCGTGACTTATTCTTATTCACCACGACAAACACGACAATCAGTGCCACAATGCCTGACACTATCAGAATTTTTTTTACCATTTTACTTGCTCTCCCTTTAAATATTTAATGTAATAATGCAGTTTTTTTATATCACTGACAACAAGATGATAGGAATATTCGGCCTGGAGCAAAGATGCTTGTTCGTCCATAACACGTTTCATATCTATCTCTCCCAACCTGTATTTTTCCTTAATCATAGCAAATTTTGCATGTTCCAGTTCCAATTTCGCTCTCTTTGCATAAAAATCCTGTTTCAACAAATTTAATCTCGAGAGGGCATTGCTGTATTCCAGATAACTGGAAAGCCTCGCCTTTTTGTACATAATTCCATATTGTTTTTGCTGCAAAGCCGCATCTACATTTTTCTGCATATAGAAAAACGGAGAAAAATCAACGCTTAAAGTATATACCCTTGACCTCGTAAAGTCATTCAGGTAATGCATTGGTAATTTTTCACCAGTGTAATCATATCCAATGGAAAATCCTACTTCAGGTAATATAGAAAAGATTTTCATCCACCTGTTGAACATGCCGCTATTATAGGTATTGCCTGCAGTTTGCTCCTCAAAGGATACAGGTTTTTCATTGTTTACAACTACAGTGTCATCTGGTATTATCTCAGACTCAACCGGTATAACAACAGTATCCATTGACAACAAAAGCATTTCTCTTATATTCATTTCATCTTTCAGGATATTCAACTTGTTTTTCAACACCTGAACTCTGGCATTTTGCATATTTATAACCGCCTCTTCGTATTCCAGAGAATCGCTTAGGCCATTCCTCAACTTTTCTTTTGTTAATCCCATTAAAAAATCCGAAATCTTCTGGTTCTCATAAGAAGATTGCAGAAGCTTGAAATCGGCAAATAGAGCATAGTAAGCATCGGCAAGATTGTAGAAGCTTGAAGCATGAGTTTTGAAGCTATTTACTCTGCTATTTTCATAAGCGATGTAGCTATTATAGAGATTTGATATCTTTTCAGTGGAAAAAATAGTGAAACCAAGGTTGATACCCTCTGAATAACGGAGCGGAGATATTGCAGCATCATAGTTTTTCACTCTGGAAAATGTCAGCGTGGGAGAAGCAATATAGGACAGAGAATTGAAAATCAAATCATTCTTGTTCATGAGGGTTGTAATATTTGATGATTGTATATCAGGATTAAGATGAAGATAATTCCTGCACAGGAAATCGAAATTGACAAATAAGGTATCCATTGATATTAGAACAGATAGTATGAGGTTCATCCCTTAACAACTCCTGCAATACCGGCTATTATTGCCCATACAAGGAGAATGGAAAACGAAAGTACTAAAGCATTCTTCTTACTCATCCCGGATTTCTTTGCAATTCCAACGGCTAAAACATAGTATGCCCATACTCCGAAGAGCTCTATTTTCTCAAAAGAATAATAAAAGAATTTTGAACTTTGAGGTATTAGAAGAGATAAGTCCATATGAAACGGGAATACCCCCGTAACAGTAACAAGCAAGAACTTCACAAAAGCTCCTATTGCCCTGATATACAGGCCATAGCCTGCTACTATGAGAGAGTCTGCAAACTTTTCTTCACTGCCAAAAATCGGTATCAACAGCTGCAAAAGTGCTGCTATAAAAACAAGCTCAAGAGGGAATGTAATAATAAGGGATAGTCCACCCCTTATAAATATAGATTTTTTTGTGAGGTATCTGGCTACCTTTTCCTGCTGACCCTGCGGCAGACTGGCGATATGCTCTGTAATGGCTTTCAATATATGACCGAAATTAAACTGCACATTCAATACATAGGTGATCAGCATAATTAGAAAGGTAACAATTGCGACCACAAGCCAGGAATTCTCTCTTTCTATTGTATCACCAGGATTTGTTATTATACTGAAAAATTTCATAAAAACCTCCTGTTATTCATATCTCAATGCCTCCACAGGGTCAAGTTTTGATGCCCTGTGTGCCGGGTAAATACCGAAAAACACACCAACAACTATAGAAAACACTATACCAAGAAGAACTGACCATAAAGACACAGAAGACTTAAGAGGCGTCAGTACGGAAATCAACCTGGCGATGGTAAACCCTATAATAATACCTGTAACTCCGCCTGATATTGTAAGAATATTGGCTTCAATAAGAAATTGAAGCATGATATGCCTTCTCTTGGCTCCGACTGCCATTCTTATACCTATTTCTCTCGTCCTTTCGGTGACTGATACAAGCATGATATTCATTATGCCAACACCTCCTACGATAAGTGCAAGCGAGGCAATGCCAATCATAGCAAAGAATATACCTTTGGTAAGCTTTTTATATGCATCAAGTATCATCTCGGAAGTATTTATAAAAAAATTATCCTTTTGATTAAACCTGAGTTTTCTTCTTTTTCTTATAAATTCTTCAATTTGCTCAACGCCCTGTTCCTGCGGAACATTATCCTTTAATTTTACCTCGATGGACATTGCTCCCCATAGCCTGCTTCTCCATTTATTGACAAAGTATTGCCTCAAAACGGTTATGGGGATATAAACAACATTATCCATATTGTTCCCCAAGAAACTACCCTTTTCTTTCAAAGTTCCAAGTACTGTGAAAGTATACGGACCTATCTTTACCTCTCTGCCACAAGGATTGGATGCTCCGAATAATTCCTTTGCAACGGCATAGCCTATTACACATACCTTCCTTTTGAACTGTATATCATTGAAATTTAGCCATCTCCCTTGTACTATCTCGATATTGCTTATTAAATTATCATATTGTTCAACTCCTTGAATATCCGGATTATCAAACATATAGCCATTTCTTTTTATAATATATGTAATTGAAGCCCTCTGTGTTGCAGAGGCTGCATCCACTATATCAAGATGTCTCAGAGCTTCGGCATCCTGCAGGGTGAAATTCGGATTCCTTGCCCACATCCTTCTCTTTTTTCTATCTCTTCCTCCCCCCATTAGCCATGGATATTTCTGTATGTAAAGAGTCTTGCTCCCGAGCCCACCAAGCACAGAATAGGTATATTTATTGATGCCGTCAATTATGGAAATCATGGATATAACAGTGGCAACACCGATAATAACACCCAACAGCGTTAAGGCAGAACGCGTCTTATTAGTCCATATAGATATTACAGCGGATTTTAAAAAAGCCTCTATTGACATATATTATAATTATACAGTATGTTATCCGAATTATGTATAATTTATTTAATAATATACAATCTCAGTTGTTTACCTGCGTAATTTTGAACGTGAGATTTAAATTCCCTTTATCCATACGATTTAATAACAAGGTATGAGGCCATAATATTTGATAGTACACGCATTATCACATATAATTATAGCATGCTGACATTTGAGAGGATTATTTTACGCTTGAAAGAGTATTGGTCAAAAAACGGTTGTGTAATCACGCAGCCCTATAACTCCGAAGTCGGGGCTGCTACTTTTAATCCCAGCACATTTTTGAGATCTCTGGGCAGCCATCCGTGGAATGTTGTATATGTAGAGCCTACAAGGCGACCAAAAGACGGAAGATATGCCGAAAATCCCAATAGGGTACAGCAATATCATCAATTACAGGTTGTCATGAAACCGGCTCCTCCCGATATACAGCATCTATATCTTAAGTCTCTCAAAGGTATAGGCATACAGGTGGAAGAGCATGACGTAAGATTTGTGGAGGACGATTGGGAATCTCCCACACTCGGAGCATCAGGCCTTGGATGGGAGGTATGGATGGACGGACTCGAAATAACACAGTTCACATATTTTCAACAATTAGGCGGCATTCCCCTTACGATTATACCTGTTGAAATAACTTACGGACTTGAAAGAATTGCCATGTACGTACAGCAAAAGAATTCGATTTTTGATATTCAATGGAATGAGCATGTAAAATGGGGCGATATATATAAAAGGTTCGAGTACGAATTCTCAGTGTATAATTTTGAGAAGGCAGATACGGATTTTTACTTCGAATTGTTCGATTTTTACGAGAAAGAGGCAAAAAACATGTTTGATTCAGATTTGTTATTTGTTGGATACGATTTTGTGATAAAAATGTCTCATATCTTTAACCTGCTTGATGCAAGAGGTGCAATATCGGTAAGAGAACGTACAAAATACATACAAAGGGTCAGGAAAATGGCAAGAACAGCTGCAACCATTTTCAAGGAAAGAGATGAACAGAGTCAGTCTGCTTATTGAAATAGGAACAGAAGAATTGCCTCATTGGGCAGTTGTTTCTGCAATTAGGCAGATGGAAAAGATTTTCACCTCTTTTTTCAAAGAGAATCACATTGATTTTGAATCAGTCAGAGCATCCGGAACACCAAGAAGGATATATGTTAAAGCCCAAGGAGTGGCACTCTCTCAGGACGCCGTCATAAGAAAAATAAAAGGTCCACCCTTGAAAATTGCATTTAACGAAGAAGGACAGCCTCAAAAAGCACTTTTAGGATTTCTGAAACAGCGTAAACTCAGCGTTGAGGAAATAGAAAAGCAGGATGGATATGTATATGCTACAGTGAAAGAAGGAGGAGGCAAAACAGCAGAAATCCTGAACAAAAGCATACCCGATTTAATTCGCAAAATGAACTTCAAAAAGACAATGCGATGGGGAGACGAGCTTCTATTCCCAAGGCCTATTCGCTGGATTGTTGCACTTTTAGGGGATACTACACTTAACTTTAGAATAGGAAGCTTGAAATCCTGCAATATTTCAAAAGGAAACAGGTTTATGGCAAGCAATTCCATACCCATTGATTCCCCATCTGCTTATGAAAGTATTATGCGAAAAAATAAAATTGAACCTGATAGGGAAAAGCGTAAGAGTATTATCATTGATAAAATGAATAAAGAAGCTGAAAAACTCGGCGGTAAAATAGAAAATGACAGGGAACTAACTGAAGAGGTGACAGACCTGCTTGAATACCCTGGAGTTGTTTTCGGAGAATATAATAAGAAATATCTGAAATTGCCTGATATCGTAGTTAAGGCTGCAATGAAACAACATCAAAGATATTTTCCCGTAGTTTCCAAGAATGGGGATTTAATGCCATTTTTTATATCAACAATTAATAACTTAGAAGAGTTCAGGGACATGATTGTTCCGGGAATGCAGAGAGTCCTGACTTCAAGGCTGGAGGATGCAAAGTTCTACCTTGAAGAAGACCTGAAAGTTCCCATTGATACAAGAGTAGAAATGCTTAAGGACACAATATGGATAGAAAATATTGGAACTGTACGGGACAAAATAGAATTTTTAAAATTCGCATCTCGTACAATAGCCGATGCATTGCACTTGTCCGGTAAAAGCACAGAAAAGCTTGATATGGCATCTCATTACTGTAAAATTGACCTCTCCACGCAGATGATAAGAGATGGCAAAGAATTTACCAGATTGGAATCCCAAATAGCTGAGAAATACGCATTGCTGTACGGCATTGACAGGGAAATCGCTTCAATAATTGGTGAACATTTAATGCCACAGCGAAGAGGGGATAAGATTCCCAAAACAATTGAAGGTGCAGTTCTATCAATTGCCAATAAAATGGTGGATATAGCAGGGCTTGTAAAATCCGGATACAAACCCAGCCCTTCAAAGGATCCGATGGGGATCAGACAGATGATTTACGGTATATTTGAGATTATTACGGCAAAAGAGTTCCATTTCAATTTTTTTGAAACTGCGGAAAAAATATTACAGAAACTGGATGTTAAAAAAGACAAAGCCGAATATATCACCTGGTACGCGGCTGAGAGATTTGAAAACTTCCTGGAGGAAAAAGAAGGCATAAGATATGATATAGTTGACGCCATTATAAGAGTCAGCTATGACCTTTTTGATGTTTATAAAAGGGCACTCGCCCTTAAAAAAGCAATGGAAAACAACCCAGAGGTCTTTGAAGGTGTTGCCATTGCCTTAAAAAGAGTCAACAATATAATAACACAAACGGACGTATTACCCCGGGTAAACACCGAATTATTCAATGATTATGAGAAACAACTGTACAATAAAACTGAGCAATTAAAACCCTTTCTTATTGAAAAGATACAAAACAAAGCTTATGATGATTTTCTTGGACTTATCGTTGAGCTAAGACCTTATATAGCGGATTTCTTTGACAACGTCTTTGTTATGGTTGATGATGAAACGATTAAAAATAACAGACTGGCATTGCTTTATCAGGTAAGGGAACTGTTTAGACTTTACGGGGATTTTTCGAGAATCGTAGTGTGAAAGAATCACCTATTCTTGAACAATATAAAAAAATCAAAAGACAATACAAGGACGAAATACTCTTGTTCCGTATAGGCGATTTCTATGAAACTTTTTTAAATGATGCAGAATTGGCATCCAGAGCACTGAATATCACATTAACCTCAAAACCTGTGGGGAAGGGAATAAGGGTTCCTCTTGCAGGCATACCTGTAAAAGCGGGCGACTCTTACATTGCCAGATTACTGAATAAGGGATATAGAGTGGCTATATGCGAACAGACAGGCGAGGGGAAAAAACTGATGGAGAGAGAGGTTGTAGAGGTCATCACGCCCGGGACAATTCAACTTTATTCGTTGCTCGACGAACAAACCCAACAGTATCTCGCTTCATTTTTACAAAAGGGTAAAACTGTATTCTGTGCTGTTTGCGATATAACAACGGGTGAGTTTTTCTTTTTCAATACCAACCTGCCTGTTGCACTGGAAACTTTACATGCTCTTGATGCAAAAGAAATCGTGATAAGTGAGAATTCCGTATACAAGCCTCCTAATTTTAATATTTCCGTTTGCGAGCCTCGTGAATTTGACCCGGCAAGGGCAGAGGAAACCATAAAAGACTTCTTCGACGTAAAAACAGTAAGAGGCTTTGGTATAACCAAAGATGAAGAGAAATCCGTTATTGGTGCACTGCTTTTCTATATAAAAGACAAAAAGAAAAATAAACTTTCCTATATAAAAACGGTAAAAAAACTGAATTTGTCAAGCTTTCTCTATATAGATTCAAAAACCGCTTTGAATCTTGAGCTTGTTAAATCCTCTATAATGGAGAATTCTCATACACTTTACAATATACTCAAAAAGACTCGAACACCTCAGGGCTCAAGACTTTTAAGGAAAACAATACTTATACCATCTTCTGACATAGAATTCATCAAGAAAAGGCAATTACGGGTTGAAACCATTGTAGAAAACAAGCATATTTTGCTTGATTTGAAAAATACCCTGTCGGAAATATCCGATATGGAAAGACTTGTCTCAAAAATATCTTCGCAAAAAGGCACACCTAAAGATATCTACAGGCTTGGAAAAGATCTTGAGGTATCAGAGAGTGTGTCTAAAATCCTATCCTCTAAAGGCACATTTTCAGATTTGCTCAATGATTTTGTTGTGCCTAAGAGTCTTATCGCTGATATAAAAAGAATAGTAAAAGAAGATGCACCAGCAAGAATTGAGGATTTTGTCAGACAAGGGGTGGATAAAGAGCTTGATGAGATAAGGAATTTACTTACCCATACAAAGGACAAACTCATAGAAATGGAGAAAAAGGAAAAAGAATCGACAGGTATTCCAAGTCTGAAAATCGGATATAATCAGGTGTTTGGGTACTACATTGAAGTTACCAAACCACATTTATCAAAGATACCTTCAAATTACATACGGAAACAGACCCTTGTATCATCAGAGAGATTTATCACGGAAGATTTGAAAAAATTTGAGGAACAAATTATCAATGCTGAAGAAATAATCAAAAAAATTGAGCAACAGATATTCGGAGAACTCGTCGAACTCATAAGTAAAAACACGAGTGTTATTCTGAAAATAGCATCAAAAATAGCTGAAATAGACCTGGATTTTGCATTTGCAGAAGTAGCTATAGAACGAAAGTATACAAAGCCAACCATCACATCAGAAGATGCAATCATTATAGAAGAGGG
>JALTEL010000013.1 GCA_027073945.1 Caldifarciminota bacterium
TGTCTTCCGAAATCATCGACAAGAAGTATGCCTCCGTTGGCTTTCATCTGCAAAGGGGCTAAATATTCGTTGGTTTCTGGATTAAATGCCAATTCAAGATTCTCTAATTTTAATTCACCTCCTACTTCAACGAATGGCCTCTTAATGGCTATCCATCTCTTATCGTATCTTCCCTGTGGATCTATGTTAGCGGATACATGGTGTATGGGATCATAAAATCTTATGACCTGTCCCGAGATTTCAAGCGCATAAGGTATTACAATATAACCCTTCATAACTTTTGCAATGGCCTCCACAAGAGATGTTTTTCCATTCCCCGGTTCACCATATAGGAAGAGAGATTTGGTTGACAGAAACGCTATACCTACTTTTTCAAGTGTTGCCTCGTCAAATATGAGCTCATTGAGAGAGTTTCTTACATCTTCCTTGTCCAGATTCAATATGTTGCTGAACTTTTCAAAATTCGGATAATACTGGTCAAGTGTAACAGGCGCAGGACCAACATATCCGTTTCTTATAAATGCCTCTTTTGCACGTTCGATCCCCTTACCTGTCAGAGCGAATTCCCATTGAAGTTCTATAATGGATATACCTCTTTTTACATCTACCAGCATGAGTTGTCTTAGTTCTTTGAGAGCCTGGTCAAGCACACGGAAATAAGGGAGTTTTATTATATCCGTAAGCTCCTGTCCGGACAAAGTACCTCTGTAGTAAAGGGTTTTCAAAATTAGATCCTCAATGAAGTCCTTTTTAAGCCCGGTCTCCTCTACACTTTCCGGAGACGGCGGAAGTATCTTGCTCTGAGATTCTGTATTCATCATAATAAAGCTCCTTGTTTTTCTGAAGATTGGAGAATTATTTCAACAACCTCGTTATACGATATACCCATTTTTTCTGCTTCAATGGGTAAATCCGACATATCTGTCATACCTGGAATGGTATTTATTTCAAGTATGAACACACTCCCCTGCTCTGTCACCATAGCATCGACACGTGAAAACCCTCTCGCCCCGATCAATCTGTGAAAACGCAAAGCATAATCCTGCAGGATTTTGGTAGTATCTTCATTCAATTCGGCAGGTACAATAAATTCCGTGAATCCCTCTGTGTACTTTGCCACGTAATCATAAAATTCCCTGCCATGCACACGGAGTTCCAGCACAGGTAACGCAAATGCTTCCGAACCTGTCCCAAGAACACCAACTGTCACACTTTTGCCAATAATAAATTCTTCTACTATAAAATCCCCGTATTTTTTCTGTTCCGAAATCATGGAAGGCATCAATTGTTTTCTATCTTCTATTTTAATTGCGCCAACTGAGGAGCCCTCTGCTCTCGGTTTCAAAATGACGGGCATAGTCAGTATATTTTCAATTTCGCGGGCTTTTCTTGATATATCATCGCCTTCCTTGACAAGTACAGCACTGGCAACCGGAAAGCCGTTTTCATGCAGGACCATTCTGCTAATGAATTTATCCATACCTATACTTGATGCCAGAACTCCCGAGCCAGTGTACGGTATGCCAAGAATTTCGAGCATACCCTGGATAGTCCCGTCTTCACCGGGTCTGCCATGAAGCATGATAAATGCTATATCTGCATGAGACTTTTTTAAAGTTTCTGCCAGATTTCTGTCAACGTCAATTAAAACTGCATTGTACTCCATGCTTTTCAGGGCATTGTAAACCTTTGTGCCGGAACGCAGGGATACCTCTCGTTCACTTGACCATCCCCCGTACAGAACGGCTATCTTTTTATCTCTGGCAAAATCAAGCATCAATGCATCTTTTTAAGATACGGCAAAGCTACTCTGACTCTGTTCTCCTCTGTTTCTCTGATTATTGTTCTTTTTTTCAAATTTCTCTTTCTTTTTCTGGATTTCCCTGATAATTTGTGGCTTTTAAAAGCCTTCATTCTTGATACTTTACCAGTTCCCGTTTTTCTGAACCTTTTGGCTGCCGATCTCTTAGTTTTCATTTTGGGCATTACTTCCTCCTTGTTTTTTTAATGGCCTGAACAGAAAAATCATGTTAACACCTTCCAATTTCGGCTCAACCTCAATAACTCCATCCAGGGCAAGGGATTCTTTGATTTTATTTGCAAGGTCATATCCCCTCTCGGTATGAACAATTTCTCTGCCTCTGAAAAAAATGCGCACTTTGACTTTGCGCCCTTCTCCCAAAAACTTCTTTATCTTTTTAATTTTAACAGAAAGGTCGTTGTCACTTATATTGGGACGCATAGAGATTTCTTTTACCTCTCCGACCTTTTTATTTTGTTTGTGTTTCTTTTTCTCCTCGTATTTGAATTTACCATAATCCATAATCTTGGCTACGGGCGGGGCTACTGACGGTGCAACAAGAACCAGGTCATATCCCATATCATAAGCAAGTTGCAATGCATCACGTGTTTTCATCACACCTAACTGTTTCCCTTCGGGTGATATTACCCTTAGTTCTGGAGCTCTGATTCTTCCGTTGACTATATGCTCTTCTTCCCTTCTTTTTGCTCCTTTTCTGAGAGACGGTCTATGTATACCTTTAATAAGATACCTCCTTTTTGATTATTTTCTCCTTTATTAATTTTATAAATTCCGTGAAAGCCATGCTTCCTTGATTACCTTTGCCATGTACCCGCAAAGTGAGATTGTTGTGCTCTAACTCTTCGGGTCCTAAAATCAACATGTACGGGACTTTATTCTTTTCATGTTCCCTTATTTTATACCCTATTCTTTCATTTCTTACATCGGCTTCTGCACGAATATCTTCTTCTGTCAGTTTTTCTTTAATGGAAATAGCATAGTCATTCACCTTTTCGTTAACGGATAATACTGCTACCTGAACAGGACTCAACCATAAGGGTAGATTCCCACTGTAATGTTCTATCAAAGTCCCGAAAAATCTTTCAAAAGAACCAAGCAGTGCTCTGTGAATCATGTACGGACGCTGTTCATTTCCGTTACTATCTCTAAATGTCATATCAAAACGTTCTGGAAGATTAAAATCGAACTGTATTGTTGAACATTGCCATTCCCTGCCCAGTGCATCTTTTATGACTATATCTATTTTAGGACCGTAAAATGCACCGGCGCCATCATCCACTTCGTAGGGAATTCCCAGATGTTCGGCCGATTTGCGCAGAGATTCGGTTGCCAGTTGCCAATTCTCCTCACTCCCAACATGCTTTGGAGGCATTGTGGATATATAAACGCTGAAATCGGTAAAGCCGAAACTTTTCAGCATAAACATGGTGAATTCTATAACCTTTTCAATTTCTTCTTCTACCTGGTCAGGTCTTGCAAAGATATGCGCATCATCCTGAGTAAAGCCTCTCACTCTCAAAAGTCCGTGCAGCACGCCGGATTTTTCATACCTGTAAACTGTACCTAATTCCGCATATTTTATTGGAAAGTCGCGATAGCTTCTCAATCTGCTTTTGTATATCAGAATATGAAACGGGCAATTCATAGGTTTGACAAAATACTCCATATCCTCTAATTTCATTGACGGGAACATATTGTCTCTGTAAAAGCCCAGATGTCCCGAAGTTTGCCATAAACCTGCCTTACCCACATGCGGCGTATAAACAAGTTGATAACCTCGCTTGATGTGCTCTTTTCTCCAGAAGTCTTCTATGACCATTCTTACAACAGCACCCTTTGGGTGCCATAATATGAGTCCTGGTCCTACCTCCTCCTGTATGGAAAATAAGTCAAGTTCTTTCCCAAGTTTCCTGTGGTCTCTTTTCACAGCTTCTGCACGCTTACGCAAGAAATCTTTAAGCATTGCCCTTTGAGGAAAACTGATTCCATATATCCTCTGAAGTTGTTTGTTGTGTTCATCTCCTCTCCAATAACTTGAGGAGGATGATAGAAGTTTAACAACAGATACCCGTCCTGTGGATACTAAATGTGGTCCTCTGCACAGGTCAACAAATTCACCCTGTCTGTAAATGGATACAATATCATCAGGAATCTCTTCTAACAATTCAAGTTTGTAATCTTCTTTCATGCCTTTGAATAGAAGAGTGGCTTTTTCTTTTTCCATCTCTTCACGGATTATGGGGTAATTGGACTTTATAATATCCCGAATTTCCTCTTCAATGTGGTTAATATCTTCCGGTGTGAAGCTATATCCATTGGTGTCAAAATCATAATAGAATCCGTTTTCAATTGAGGGTCCTATAGTTACTTTCACAAATGGGAAAAGCCTTTTTACGGCCTGAGCCATTATATGAGAGGATGTGTGCCAGTATACTTGTTTGCCCTGCTTTGAGTTGAAATCAAAAATCCTTATTTCCTTTTCCTTACCTTGCAGCACATAAGACAAATCTCTGAGAACATTGTCTACCAAAGCCACAACGTAATTTTTATTATCTTCTATTATCTGTAAAATTGACTTTCCTGAGAAATCTTTTATC
>JALTEL010000014.1 GCA_027073945.1 Caldifarciminota bacterium
CATCCTGTACATTCCAAATCCAACCCAAATTTATGCCAGTTAAATACACCTTAGCCCTCCCCTGGTGGTGTATACATCCAACGACAAGAATTAGTAGCATCAACAACCATTTCATCATTTCTCTTTTTTCAAAACCTCATCCAGCCTGCGCACTGCTTCTTCAAGGTCTCGAATAATCTTAAAGGGAACCATGCAAATTTCAGTGCGCTGTACGGCAGACATCAAGATATCAACTGCCGCATCCCGTAAATTACGAATCTCATCTTTTTCCGCCATTTCTTCCCTTTCCATATTCATTCTCACTCATTTCTTCTCCCTTGGTTCCTTCCATTCGTAAAACAGGAACACAACCATAGCAATTAGCGCCATGAAAGCCGAAGCAATTGCTTCCCCAATTATTTTAATTTCCCGCCACATCTTTTAGACTGGAGACGCCTTTTTGAGACGCCTCTGAATGCTCCTTCCGGTCATGCCGGATGAGTCTATCCATTTTCATCCAACCACGCCACAAATTTAAAGTAGTCCTCATCATAACGAGGCTCTGTAACTTTAACCGTCTTACACTTATTGCGCTGATAAAAACCCTCTTTGAGTTTTTTCTTCATCAGTGCAATCTTCCTTCGCTGTTCTGCTGTAAGTTTCATTTACCCCTCTTTGCTATTCCTCTACTGATTATGTACGCTACCATCGGCGCAATCATAATAATAGCACCTACTATTTGCATAAGAGCAGTAGTGAGTTTATCTGCGTTTTCAGGGCTTATCCAACCCAATGTTATACACAACCCAATCACGCCCGAAATAAGACTTTTCCAAAACTCCGTAGTTTTCCAACCGGCCTTCATGTTACTTCACCTCCTCTTCATAATCCGGTAGAGCATCTATCCTTTTCTGGAACTCATCTAAATCAAAGTTCCCCGGATTCTCCCTAACCTCATGATATGCTTTGATAAGAAACTCAAAGGCATTCACTATGGCAGGGACATTCCCGCTTACACCATCAATCACAGTGCTTGTTATCCCAAATATTGTTTTTAATTTCTTTTCTAAATCAGTCATATTTCACCCCCATACTTGTACCTAACTTTCGCAATTCCCCAATTGATTTGAGCAAATTAGTTAAAATATCCTCATAGTCCTTGGGCTTCTGACCTATCTTTTCCCATACTTTCAATGCGTATTGATATGCCTGCACCGCTTTTTTGGCCTGCATATAAACTTTCTTTATTTCCTTAACCTTTGCCGGGAACTGCTTTTCTATCCTTGGCATAGCTTGTGTTGTAGTCTCTAATGCCCCTATGAAAATATCTTGTGCTACCTTAGCTTTCTTTAACGGGGTATGCGCCGCACACGCCATAAAGGCAAATACCAATAATAGCGCAAAACCTACTTTTGCTTTCTTCATTTCAACGCCTCCATCAAATCTGTTAAAATTTTCTGTTCGTGAGAGTCCAATGTCTTATTCAAAACTTTCTTTGCCAGTACCCGCAGTTTGTCATCAACTGTTGCCGGTTGGGACAGTTTCCAGGTTGGGTCAAATACCACCTTTTTCCCATCCCATTTTAGATTTTTCAGGTAGTGTGTTTCGGGGTCAAAGCTCTCTGGCAAATCTGCTTCAACCACCTTGCCTTGTAAGTTTTCCTTTACAGGCGAATAACCCTTAATTTCTTTGTCCTCAATTTGAAAAAACATAATTAAATTCCCTCCGCATAAATAAAACCAATTGTTTCAACCACCGCAACGGTATCGGAATTAGACATTTTTACCCACAATATATTGTGCTCCCTTACAAAGGGCACATAACCTGTTATCATAAGTCTTAATACACTGTCGGTATACCAATATCCAACAACCCCATGTGCTGCAGTTCCATCAGTTTCATAAAAAATAATACTCTCGGCGGCAGCAGCAGAATTATCAGAATCCGCATGTAAAAAAACTGAAACGGCTGCTCCGTTTGGCGGTACCCACGCAAAGGTTAAAGCCTGGTCAAGATTTGTAGTAGAAATCTCACTCTGGCGGTTAGAGTAGTAGTGATACCTACCCGACTTGACCTGCCTGATAAGATTGGTTCCATCATGTTTTAATGCTCCAATACACCTATCATCCCCATCATACCATCCATGCTTGCTATCACTCCACACCGGCTCAGTCTGCTTACTAATGAAATTAGCGGCAGTTAGTTCGGTGGCGGGATCACTCGGCAGCTTAGAGGCGTCAATGTAAATGTAGACCAAATCTGCACTTGACGGAGCAGCTTCAGAATCAGGGTTGCTCCCGCCTGAGCCAATAGTAAAAGACAGTGCGCTATTCCAATGATACCACTGCCCACCAACTTCACGATAACCAGGCTTGATTGTAACATCACTCCCAGCAGCGGAAACCTCTAAATCCCCACCAGTCTTGCCACCGAGAGGAGCAATGGCAGATACTGCCTGAACTCCGGAAGACTCAGAAACGGAAACATTGTTTCCAGCACTCAACAAAGGTTGATTGTGAGGGGGTTGTCCATAGTAGACAGCACTCAATCCACTATCTAACACAGCATCCTTAATTACTACAGTCGTCAACCCTGAACCAGAGTCATAACTCGCAGAATCTACATGCGAATACACAATTCCTGCGGTCACGTCCGCCTTGAATCCCCGATTTGCAAGATAAATTGCCGTCTTGTCTCCTGTCACCGTAAAAGATGTGGCAGAAACATACGTTACTGAGTCGGGTTCTTGTGTCCACCACCCCGATCCGGGAGCAGGGGTTTTCAAAGTACCGTCATCGTTAATAGATACATCCATTCTCGCATCAAGCGAGGGCGCCGATCCCCTGGCAGCAATTATCTCCTGTAAATAATTGTCAACATCTACATTCCAACCTGTTTTGCCTTTCGTTATTACTGTCATTATAAACTCTCCTCAAAAACAATCTGAGACTTTGAATGGTTATAATACCCTTCTAAATCCGGTGTTTCCGTCAACCGGCCATAAAACGTGTTGTAAACCTCATCGGTTCCGGTAGCCTCAGGGGCCAGGTCAAGGATAAAGTCTTTCTTAATTCCAATTCGCTTACAAAGTGCAATGAAATCAGCATATTTATTCGAATCGTCCACAACATGTAGGGGAAGGGTCAGCCGATGATACCAATCTTTTTGATCCACCCATTTCTGGCCCCCAATAGAACGAGTAACGATTGAAGGGTCGTACACCTGAATATGCCAACCATAAGCAAAATTATAGACAGGCTCCAGAAACGGAGCGATGAAGATTCGACCTATCTCAAAATACCCGTCCGTATTGCCGGAATCACTAAATTCAATTTTCCAGTATCTCGCGGTTACGTCCCCCGTCCACTTAATGAAAATGGGAGAGATGAAAAGCTCAATCCTGTCACTATCGGTTAAATAACCCCCGTATCCACCTTCGCCATATCCACCTTCGCCATATCCATAGACAGGTTGCCAAATATCTACTGTAACGTTGTATTCAAGGGACGAAAAATCTGAGACATTAGAGGCCTTAATCGTAATTTGGGCGTCAACTGTAAAATTATGATTCACCAGCACAACACACTGAATTATCTCTTCCGACCCAAGATCAACGGTAAGAGACTCCGAGGTTATCCCCGTCGTCCGCCATACCTTTTTCCGTAGAGTATTCTGCAAATTTGAGGCGGGAAGCCCCGTTGCCTCTGAAGATGGCGTCAAAGTCGCCGCGTCAAATTTCGAATTGTCCCATATTATGCGAAAATTATTCATTGCAATCCTTCCATTCGCACAAGACCGCGATCATAATCTTCATAAACCGATACCACCCTGAAATTTCCCGTTACGCCATACCGATCCCGTGTAAGGGAAAATCCATCCCCTATGTTCAATCCGAACCCCTGCGCCTTTAGGGCTGTTTTCAATACCCATCTTTGAACAGAGAACATATTCCACCACCGATCCAGGGTAGTTGTTGCATCCGCCGCAACGCGTAAGACCGTCTCCTTAACCCCGGATTGCATCGCAAGGGGGTAGGTGGTCTTAATAGTAGAATCTTCTTTAGACGTTTCGGTTGTTGTGGGAGGGGTGGTTGTTTTATCGGAAATATAAGACAAGGCAATCTTCCAGTATTGCTTATCATAAGGCACCTGCCCAAATTCCATTTCCTCAACATCTTTGAGAATGTCATAATCGGATGAAGCCGCCGTGGTTAGTAAGGCAACCTGGAATAGCCCATCTCTTGAAAATCCATACCAGAACATCAATGGGGCAAGGATTCTGTCAAGCAAAGTTGAAGCCGCTTCAGTACCATCGGCTACAACATATCCGGTCATATTGGCATCTGTTTCAAATTGTGTCCAAAGGGCGCTGTCTCTATCTGCCGCCGCTATGCCCGCATCGGTAAGAATGCTGTCCACAATTGAATATA
>JALTEL010000015.1:0-26400 GCA_027073945.1 Caldifarciminota bacterium
TGAATATGTTCGCCCGCTTCAGAGGAAGTATGTGTGATGCCTGTAGTTTAAAATCTATCCAGTAAAAGTTTGGGAATACATAATAGCCTGTTTTTACGAGCAAGTAAATTCCACGTGAGATGCGGTGAAATCTTACTTCACTCTCCACGAATTCCTTTACAGGCTGCGATGCGGTACCTATCAGATAGACGGCAACTGTAAGCAGGGACGGCAGGTACTGCTCGGTGGCAAAACTTGAAAACAGCCCGGAAAACGAGAAGAGCAGCAGAAGCTGGATAAAGATAAAAAGCAGTGCAATGGTATAATGATAAGCCGAGATATTGAGAGGAGGGTAGATTTTGCCGGCTATGTAGGAGCTTGCAAATCCCATTATGCCCAGCACCAGGGTGGAGAAGAAAAGCACTGTGGCAAATCCCAGGAATCTTCCCGTTAGATAATCTGTTCTTGATATGGGGTATGAAAGCACTCCGTAAATGGTCTTTCTCTCCATGTCCTTTGTTATAAGCAGTCCTCCGTAAAACAGTATGAGCAGGAAGCCCATAACAAATGTTGTTTCAAGTGTGAAATCCACTGCCACACCGGATACGGAAAACATGGAAAACGAAGCAAAAAAGGGCGTTGTCAAAAACAACAATATGCCTATTATCAGAATAATTTTAAAGACGGATTGCCGCAGGCTGCCTGCTATTGTAATTTTAAATATTTCTCTCATATGACTTTATACAATGAGATTTCCCTTTGATAATCAAGCGGGCAGCTCACAGAGCTGCCCGCTTGTACCTTCTGCATGTTTTTTAGATTATCACTGAGGTGTCCAGTTGGCTACAGGACTACCTCCACAGGCTGGTGTGGCGGTGAAATCGTCCTGATTAGGGTTTGCGCCGGGATTTGTGGAGTTTATTACACCAGGTGTTCCGATAAAGGCATCATTTTTACAATAGTAAATGGCATTACCGTCGGAATCCGTGCCGTATCCCGTGTTGCCCTGTCCGTGTTCTGTCAGTATTATATAAGATGCACCATTGGCATCTGTATCGGCTTCAAGGTCGTCTCTTGCACCAACTCCAATGCCTACGCCGCGTGCATTACCTGCCTGGTCATTTGTAGTGAGCAGGGCGCCTGCCTGGTTTGCAGTTGCTGCATTTAGAGGCCCGCTGTATAGCGCTCCTGCACCATATCCGCCAGCACCAGGAAGCTGCGCAGTAGCGCCAGACTTTCCGTAATACTGCACATCTGCAAACAGCGCCTCTTCAGCGGTTTTTGTATTTCTCAGGTCGCTTTCGGCCGAGCTGTTATATGCTCTTCTTCTGTATGCCGAGAACTGCGGTATTGCGATTGCTGCCAGGATTGCAATGATTGCAATCACTATGAGGAGTTCTATCAGGGTGAACCCCTTTCTTGCCTTTTTCATCTTTCACCTCCTGTTTTATTCAAATATTATACAGCAAATCTCATGCCATGTCAAGCACATGCTCTGTATGAGCGTATTTTGGCAAATTTTACCTGCACAATATTTGCATTTTGCGAAACTATTTGCATTTTGCAATGCCTGCTATCCGTATTTGCCTTTGAATTCTCTGTAAACAGGGTTATTGAGGTTGCCGGCATAAACAAGGGAAATCCTTTTATGTATTTCTTTTATTTCATCAAGATGAACAACAGAAGGCTCAATTGCTGCCAGCATGTTCAAAAGCTCCATGGCATCAATGGGATTTATCAATTTATTGGCTTTTAGATATGAGACTATTTCTGCCTTTGCAAAATCAGGGTCTGCCAATTTTTTGAGTGCAAGCTTTGCTGTTGTTTTGAGATATATCTGCAGATCCGCCGTATTTACTCCCATCTTTTTAATTTTTAAAATCAATGTCTTTGCCTTTTGATAATTGGCGTTTTTAAATTCAATGCAGGCATAATGTGAAATTACAGCAGCTTTTTTTATCTCTGAATTCGCCATAACTTCTGCTTTGTTAAGATATTTTTCCGCTTTTTCGTATTCCTTCAGATTTGTGTAAGCCAGTGCAAGATTGAGAAACATGTCAAATTGAGCGTCAATATTTTTATTTTTTTCATATATTTCAAGGGATTTTGTGAAGTAATCCACAGCACTGTTTACAGATTCCATGTACATTTTGGCCATACCCATATTTCTGTATGTGTAAGCTGTGTGTATGTCATCATCCTTTGATATGTCCAGGCATTTTTCAAAATATTCATAAGCTCTGTCAAATTCTCCTCTGTAGAGAAAGATATTCCCGATATTCGTCAGTATGTGAAATACGAAATCACGATTGCCGAGGTTTTTCATAATTGAAAGTGCCTCTTTGTATCTTCTCAGTGCTTCGTCAAAATTCATGGCATTTTTAAGGGCTATACCGAGGTTATTCAAAACCACTGCAAGTCCCTGCCTGTCACCTATGGTTTTCATAATAGAAATGGCCTCTTTTAGAATTTTTTCTTCCTTTTCAAATTGCCCCATCTTGTAGTAGACAAGGCTTATATTGTTTAAAATACTTGCTATTCCCTGTTTGTTATTGGCATTTCGGACGAGCTCAAGAGACCTGTGCATATATGAAAGTGCGCTGTCAAACTCATTGTTAAAAAGGGCAATATTAGCCATTATATTGATAAATTGAGCGTATTTTGAAAGCCAATCCCTGTCTTCTCCCCGCTCTGGCATCAGCCTGTCCATTATTTGCTTACCTCTCTCTGCTAATTTCAGGGCTTCTTCGTATTTTGTCTGTCTGTACAAAATATGTGCCTTTTTGACCAGTATGTCGGTTTGAATGTCTGCATCTTCCGTAAATGTCACGGCATTCAGAAGAGACAGAGCCTGTGTGTAATTTGACTGCATCTCTGCAATACTCGCCATTCTTATTATGAATTGACTGTGTAACCGGGCGTCCCTGTCTTTGTCCGGCATCATTTCTTTTAGTAGATTTTCAGCTTCTTCATATTTTGCAAGGGATTCAAGCGCTCGCGCTTTTTTCAGGGCTATATCGGGGCTTTTCTGCACCCTGTCATAGCACTCTATTGCAAAGTTATAGTGGGCATTACCAAAAGAAATATCACCTGCCCTCTTGTAGAGTTCATTTGCCTTTTCGTAATTTTTACCCCTTCTGTAATGATGCGCTGCTAAATAAACTATAGCGCCGCCCTTTGCTCTGTCTTCTATCATTGCTGCAATTTTCTTGTGCAATTTCTCCCGTTCCCTTTTTGTGAGAAGGGCATAAGCACTGCTGCTCAAAAGTTCATGTTTGAAGCTGTATTCCGTGTCGTTCGTTATTTGCGATTCAGGCTCCCTTTTTATAAATCCTTTCTTTTCAAGTTCTGCAAGTTCATTGTCCACGGGACGGCCGATTAGGCCTTTGATAACGGAATACCAGAATACTTTTCCTATAACAGAAGCATATTTGACTATCTTTTTCAAATTAGCCGGAAGGGCGTCTATTTTTTCCGTCAGTATGCCTGTCAGCGTATCCGGAATTAAAAGCTCTTCCTGCTTGAGATGGAAAGGATTTCGCTCTATAAGACCCCGGTCAAGAAGGAAATATAGAACCTCTTCCAGATAGTACGGATTGCCGCCGGTTCTGGAGTAAAGCATTTCAAAAAAAGAGGCGGGTATGCTTTCTTTTGGCTTGATTCTTAGTATATTTTTAATGAGATTGGAAACCCCTGTTTCTGATAGAGTGTCCAGCCCCAGGCTCTGGAACCCCTCCAGCTCAATCTCCGCAGGCCTTTTTACGGCAATGATTATAACATCGGGAGATTTTAAATTGTGCGACAGAAAATTCAGCAGAGATATAGTTGCCGAATCCGCCCAGTGTATGTCATCCAGAACAAGCAGCAATGTTTTGTCGTATATACCCATTTTTGCTTCCAGCAGAGCCTTTATGGCATAAAACCTTTCCTGTTCTATTTTCTTCCCGCCTGTCTTTGTTTCATTCAGGATGAGAGATGCTATGATTTCGGAAAATGTATTGCATTCCAATTTGGAATAAATTCCACTCTGGCAGATATTATCCGCTATTCCCTGCATGTTGAGATTGTGTCTTTTTTCATGTTCTTTTATGATTTGCAAAAATGGAAGGAGCGGGCTCTGCTCAAATGGCAGGCACTGGCTTGTATAATGAGTGAATTCAATATTTTCGTTATCAAGGGTCTTTATAAGTTCGCTGACGAGCCTTGTCTTCCCAATACCGGCCTCTCCTTCAATAAGAATGAAGCTTGCCTGCTTTTCTCTAATGGAATTATTTATTAAAAAGAAAAGCTCTGATAGTTCCGTATCTCTCTCTATAAAAGGAATTTCCTCCTCACCCTTTACTTTAAGTTCAGTGGACGGAGATTTTATGCTTATTGCGAAGAATGTCCCGATAGGAGTTTCTCTGCCTTTTACTTTTAATTTTTTGTACTCTTCGAATGTGAAAAAATCTTTGCTTTGCTCATAGGTATACTCTGAGACCAGCACTTTTGTAGGTTCACAGGCTTCTTCAAGTCTCTCTGCGACATTAACGGCATCACCGATTGCCGTTGCTTTCTCACCTGCAATGGTTGACCATAGAACCTCTCCCGTGTTTATGCCTATTCTTATTTTAAGGTTTAATGATTCTTCCTTGTTGAATCTTTCCATTGCTTTTTGCATTTCAAGAGCACTTACAATGGCTCTTTCAGGGTCATCCTCATGAGAGCTCGGGGCCCCGAACACGGCCATTACCGCATCACCTATAAACTTGTCAATATGACCGCCGTTTTTTTCTATTATTTCCCTGAATATTGTGAAGAGCGTATTTATGATTTCCTGAACATCTTCGGGGTCCATTTGTTCGGATAGACTGGTGAACCCTTTTATGTCAGAAAAGAGAATTGTAACCCTTCTACGTTCAGGCGCATTTACCCGTTCCATTGCCTTATATTATAAGGGCAAAGTTCGGATATTCAAAAATATATACGCTGTCTTTTATAAAAACGAGATGCAGATGAAAACTCCGAATTTGGAATAATACTATTTACCTGATGCCGTATGCGAATTATTTTTAAAGAACAACTCAGTTTCAATAAGATTCTGCTATTTTAAGTTATTTTCAATTTACGTAATTTCCCTTCCTGCACCCTTTTTGCCTCTATGGGTGTTTTCAAAAGTACCATTTCAAGAGTATTGCATACTTCGGCGTTCAAAAGATGTCCGCCCACTACAGCCCCTTTTTGCGTTCCGACATATATATGGAAGTGGAAAGCAGGCTGCTGCCCTTTTGTGATAAGACCGCTCATACCAAGCAGTTCGCAGGGTTCTTTTTGAACATGTCTTTCGTATTCTTTTCCGTTCCAGTATCCCATTTCAATATTCCTGAGCATGCCGAGAGCAGACACAACGGCATATAATTTGCCATGCTCCAATTCAGAGCTGAGCGTATCCAGATTTTTTACAAGGTTTTCTCCGTCTTTCATAACCACGGCAACCGAAGTTTCGGATTTTTTTACGTCCACAAGACACCTCCTTTAAACTTAATTTTAATTATCTTTTGTTTATTACCAGGTTATTTGCGGCAGTTTTTCCAGTCTTGCCGAATACCGTTCCGTAGGAGATAGCATTTTGCGGACAAACGCTGACACACTGCATGCATCTGATGCAGTCAAAGCTGTTCGGGTCCTCGTATATTTTTATATCCATGGGGCAAACATCCTGACATAAATCACATTTGTCACATTTCTGCTCATCAACATGCATGGTTAAGAGGCTGACTTTGTTGAAGAGCCCCCATATAGCCCCCAAAGGACATAAAAATCTGCAAAAAGGCCGCTTTATAGCCATTGCACTTACAATGAGAAGCACTAAAATCCCGAGTTTGAAGTAAAAATGCCAGCCGATGATGGAGTGCATATCTTTGCCCATGGATGACAGCATGACAGGGATTCCGCCTTCAAGTGTACCTGCAGGGCATAGTTTGCAGAATACAGGCTCTTCGCTCAGGTACACTGCAGGGATGAGCAGAACAAGCGTTATGTACTTTACATAGCCCGCCCATTTTCCGACATGAATCTTCAGAGTTCCGATTTTGTAGAGCAATTCCTGAATAAAGCCGAAAGGGCAGAACCACCCACAGCTGAATCTGCCTATTAAACTGCCTATAACTGAAATATACCCCAGTGCATAGTAAGGTATCTGTTTTATTGCAGTGAAATGCTGGAGAGTTCCAACAGGGCATGCCCCGCGTGCAAGCGGGCATGCATAGCAGTTTAGTGCCGGGGGAAAGAGTTGTTTCCATTTCCCCTGGTATATGCCGAATTTGTGAAATACTGCGAAATTACTGTTTATACCTATGAGTGATAGGAGTTGTATAAACTTTCTTTTCATCATTCAATACCTATGCATGATAGGCATAGGAGATTCGCGTTAAACTCTGTTTCTATGTGGTCTTTCTTTAATATGCCTATGTGGATAAAATAGGCCGAAACCAGCAATGCAATTATAAAATATAGCAATCTTTTCATAATGTAGTTTTAATATTATAATGCAGGTAAGCCATTTCGACAAAGAGATGTCTTTTATGCATAAAACTTGTTTATACCAGCAAAATGCAGGATAATAAATAGTATGAAAGTTATGCTTGCAGGTATAGGAGCGTGGGGGAAGAATCATTTGAGAACCCTTTATTCGCTAAAGGGTGTGGATGAATTGGTGGTGGTTGATAAAGACGAAGAAAAACTCAAAAAGGCATTGCTTGCTTATCCCAGAATAAAGACCAGTACTGATTTTGATGCATCTCTCAAACAGGTTGACAGCGTTGTTATTGCCACTAATGCAAAACTGCATTACGAACTTGCAAAAAAATCACTGAGCTTTGGACTGCCGACATTTGTTGAAAAGCCTCTGACACTAACAACAGCGCATGCAAAAGAGCTTGTGGATATAGCTGATAGGAAATCCATTACACTTATGGTCGGGCATCTTCTGCTCTATCATGAAGGGGCGAAGAAGCTGAAGGACATAATTCAGAGTGGAGAGCTGGGTAAAGTGTACTATATGTATTTCCAGAGAGTGAATCTGGGCAGAGTGAGAAGAGACGAAAATGTTGTTTTCAGTCTTGCCCCTCATGATGTATCACTGGCGCTGTACTTTATTGACAATAAGCCCTTGTCCGTGAAAGCAACGGGTATGGCCTTTGTGCAGAAAGAAAAAGGTATAGAAGATGTTGCGTTTATGGATATTATGCTGGCTGATAATATTGCTGTTCATATACATGTATCATGGCTTGACCCCCATAAAGTAAGATTGATAAAAATCGTTGGTACGGAGAAAATGGCTGTATTTGATGATATGGCGCAGGAAGAGAAGCTCAAGATATATGACAAGGGAATTGACTGGGATTTGTTCGGAGAAAATACGCTCTATGCATCCTCTGTTGCAGTGAGGTACGGCGATATATATTCACCAAGAATAAAATCATCCGAACCTTTGAAAAATGAACTCGGACATTTTGTCAATTGCGTTGAAAATAATTTGGTGCCTCTTACGGATGGCAAATCCGCCATTCCTGTTGTGGCTGTCCTTGAAGCGGCGACAATGTCCATGAGACAAAACGGAACAAAAATCCAATTAAAGGAGCTGTAAGGATGAAAGTTTCTCAACTTGACCCCACAAGGGAATATGCAATGATAAAAGATGAAGTGAACAGAAAGATGATTGAAGTGGCTGCAAGCGGCAGATACATACTTGGACCAAATGTGGAAAATCTGGAGGCATCTGTATCGCAATATGAAGGAACTTCTTACGGAGTTGGAGTTGCATCGGGCAGTGATGCGCTGCTTCTTTCTCTTATGGCAGTTGGCATTTCAAAAGGTGATGGTGTCATAACAACTCCATTTACATTTTTTGCCACTGTTAGTTCTATATACAGGTTGGGTGGGTTTCCTATTTTTGCCGATATAGAGCCAGATACCTACAACATTTCTCCAGAGTCAATTGAAGAATTGTTGGATAATGCCGAGATGAAAAATGGTGTTGCATATGTAAACACAAGGATTGGAAAAATTACAGTGCGCGGGATTCTCCCTGTTCACCTTTTCGGTCAGCCCGCTCGTATGGATAAAATAATGGATATTGCAGCCCGGTATAACCTCTTTGTTGTTGAGGATGCAGCTCAGGCTATAGGTGCGGAATATGACAGTAGAAGAGTCGGGACTTTCGGACTTGCGTCCATACTTTCGTTTTTCCCCACAAAAAATCTTGGAACTTACGGGGACGGAGGAATGGTATTAACCAGTGATAAGGAATTGTATGAAAAGCTGAAAATTCTTCGTGTGCATGGTTCAAAACCGAAGTACTACCATAAATATATTGGCATCAACAGCAGATTGGATGCTCTGCATGCAGCTATTTTGCTTGTAAAGATAAAGTATCTTGATAAATGGATAGAAATGCGTCAGGAGGTCGCCGAGAGGTATCATCGTATCTTTGCTGAATACGGCCTTAATGAGATTGTAACGCTTCCCGTAACTGACAAACATACAACGAGGCATGTGTGGAACCAGTTTGTTATCAGAGTCAAAAAGAGAGATGAGCTTGCAAGATTTTTGAAAGAGCAAGAAATAGGGACTTCTATATACTATCCGCTTGGGCTTCATCTGCAGGAATGTTTCGGAGGCCTTAAATATAAAGAGGGAGATTTTCCAGAGGTTGAAAAGGCCAGTCATGAAGTGCTTGCTTTGCCCATGTATGCGTTTCTCAAAGAAGAGGAACAGAGATACATAGCAAGCAAAATCAAAGAATTTTATGGAGTATAGCAAGGAGGATTAAATGATTGATAAAACCGCTGATATCCCCGATGATGTTGTTATAGGACAGAATGTGGTGATAGAAGAGGGCGTAAGGATAGGAGAAGGCACAGTCCTGGGGCACAATGTGGTGATAAGAAAAGACACCATTATAGGTAAAAATGTTAGAGTTGACGATAACACGGTACTGGGAAAGTTGCCCATGAAAGCGGCAATGTCTGCCGTTACAAAAGAAAAGGAGCTTAAACCTCTTGTAATCGGAGATAATGTGCTTATAGGCGCCAATGTTGTTGTGTACAGAGGAGCAGTGGTAGGCAGTAATGTATTGCTTGCCGACCTTTCAAGTGTACGGGAGGATGTTGAGATAGGCGAATTTACAATCGTAGGCAGAGGTGTTACGGTTGAAAATAAGGTCAAAATAGGAAGAAAATGTAAACTTGAGACAGAAGCTTATATCACCGCGCTTTCTGTTATTGAAGATTACTGTTTTATAGCTCCGGAAGTAACTTTTACCAATGACAATTTTCTGGGACGCACTGAGGAGAGATTTAAATATCATAAAGGGGTAACTGTAAAAAAAGGAGCGAGAATCGGGGCAAACACAACATTTTTGCCGGGAATAACTGTTTTTGAGGATGCACTTGTTGCAGCCGGTTCTGTTGTCACAAAAGATGTCCCTGCACATAAGATAGTTATGGGAGTGCCTGCAAGGGTTGTAAGAGATGTGCCTGATGAGCAACTGCTTGTGAATCAGACTTATTACAGAGAATGAGTTTCAAGAACAGGTTTCTGGAAGGTCTTGCAAGATATATTTACGAGATTATAGAAAAACAGGGTAAATTTAGCTTTACAATCCCCGAACCGCTTTTGAGAAACACCATTACTTCTCTGTCAGGATATTATTTGACCTCTACCAAGGTTCAGCTCGAGTCTGGAAAGTTGATGATAAGCGGAATGAGCTTGATACCTGTAAGTGTGTCTATCTTCGAGCCTGATATAAATAACACGGATAACATCATATCATTTAAAATAGCTTACAACAAAAGCCTTTCACCGTTTTTATCCACTTTTTTAAATCCTGCAATATCCAAGAATCCCGGGCTGAGTTTTGCCAATGATACGATTTCAATTAATATGGATAAAATAAATGATTCGGTTATAAATTCAATCCTTTCAAGATTTGCCCTCAAAAATGTAAAATTTTCATCGGATGGAATATCAATTGAAATTGCAGACAGGTAATGGACACAAGATTAGAGGCATTAAAAGAGGAATTTGACAGGCTAAAAAAATTCATAAAGATTAATGAGCTGAAGGCAGAATTAGAGAAGCTCAGGGAAGAACAAAAGAGCCCTGATAACTGGCATAACCAGGATAAATTAAAAGAGCTCAATCAAAAAATAAAAAAAGATTCAGATATTATCAAGAATTTTAACTCCACTTCGGAAAAACTCAAGTATCTTGTAGAGCTTGAGGAAATGAAAGAAGAAGGTCCGGATTTTGCCTCAGAATTTGAGAAAGAGCTTGCGGCCTTGCAGAGAGAAGTGAAGAACTTGAAGATAGAATCAATTCTGTCCGAGCCCGATGATACCAAAAATGCCATTATGTCCATTCATCCCGGTGCAGGTGGGACGGAATCTCAGGATTGGGCACAGATGCTTTACAGAATGTATACAAGATGGTTTGAAAGGAAAGGATTCAAATTCAAAGTACTTGTGTATCAGGCTGGAGATGAAGCCGGGTTGAAGGATGTAACCGTTTTTGTTGAAGGGTTGTATGCATATGGATATCTCAAGGCTGAACGTGGTGTGCACAGGCTTGTGAGGATTTCTCCATTTGATGCTGCGAGAAGAAGACATACCTCTTTCGCATCGGTTTTTGTGTCTCCTCAGGTGAACGATGTGCAGATTACTATAAATGAAAAGGATATAAAAATAGACACTTACAGGTCATCCGGTCCGGGTGGTCAGCACATGCAAAAAAATGACACGGCTGTCAGAATTACACATTTGCCGAGCGGTATTGTTGTTACATGTCAGTCGGAACGCTCCCAGTTTCAAAATAAGCAAACGGCATTGAGTGTTCTGCGATCAAAATTGTATGAGCTTGAGAAGGAAAAAGAGAGAGAGAAGCAGGGAAAGCTGGAAAAGGGAGATATTGCCTGGGGTCATCAGATACGGTCTTACATTATGCACCCTTACAAGATGGTAAAAGACCACAGAACCAATTATGAAACGGGTAACGTGGATGCGGTTATGGACGGAGATATAGATGGATTTATCGAAGCTTTCCTCCTGTTAAATGATAAGTAATATCCTGTATTATACCCATTATTGCGTTTATAAAACATAAGAACGGCAAATTTGTTAAAGTCAGTGTATTTTGATAAAAACCTGGCCAATAGGGTTCTGAATATTCTATACGCTATGAGTTTTACAAATGCAGAAGAGGACAGAGAAAGAAAAAGGAATATATCTCTTGCTTTTAATAATAAGGGAAATGTGTATCTGATACTTGGTGATTACAGCAAATCGTTTTTAATGTTTAAAAAGAGCGTTGAAATTGATGTTGAGCCCTTGTTGAAAGATATAAATAGATTGAAAAAACAGTACAATATCACAATATAGCCGATTAATTCGGGTATTATTCATGATAAATTGATTCTTAAAAACAAAGTGTTTGACTTATTAGCAGATAGGCGTTATAATATAAACATTAAAACAAGGAGGATATATGCAGGAAGAAAAAAATAATGAGGATATGAATCAGGGGAAAGTGGAGAAGCAACCCGAGCAGTCTCCGCAGGCTGCACCAACTGTCAAAGCACCGGACCAGAGCAAGGCCATTCTTGTGCTTATACTTAATATCGTATTGCCCGGTGTCGGGACCATAATATATGGAGAGACGACAAGAGGAGTAATCCAGTTGGCGATATACATTGCAGGCTTTATCCTGACCTTTATTGTTGTGGGATTTTTCCTTATTGTTGGCGCCTGGATATGGGCATTGGTGGATGGTATAAATTACTACAAGATTCTGAGTAAAGCATAGAAAGTAAAAGGAGTTCGGCAATGAAAAAAATATTTGCAGCGGTAATTGTTACATTTTTGTTTACAACCTATCTCTTTGCAGGGCTTGTAGATGATGTTAATAATACTGCATTAAGTTTTGTAGACGATGGAAGTGCGTTTCTTTCCGCTGGTGTGCTTTCTGCCGCCGGTGCTGAGGGAGGCCTGCCGCATTTTGATGCAGGACTGGGCATTAATCTGACAACTTTCAGGTTTACGGACCCCGTGCACAAGCAGGAAGTCAAGTTTCCGGGTTTTTTCCCTGTAGCTTACGGAGCCCTGGGTATATATAACGGGATATCCTTGACGCCGTTAATAAGCGGAGTGGGTTCAATAGACCTTTTGGCCAGAGTTTCACCGTCTTTGATTAATGATACATTCTTTGTGAAAAAGCCTAATTACATTGCTTTTGGTGCAAAGGTTCAGATACTGAAAGACCAGCTTGTTCCGCCCACACCAGCCATATCTTTTACTGTTATGACACATAATGTAAGCGGACTTGACTTTAAGTTTGATACTGTTTACACGAGTTTTAAGCTTGACAACCTTTCCCTGCATGCCGATGTGTCAAAAAGTCTGCTGCTCATTGCTCCTTATGCAGGCATCGGTTATGATATGTACAGCCTGACAGGAACTTATCACACCGAGAGTAATGCAAAAGAAGAAACAATAGCCAAAATCAACGGCAATCATCTGAGGTATTACGGAGGACTGAGGTTCAAAGTGCTGCTCGCAAAGGTTTTTGTTGAAGGAGCTTACATTGGAAAGAAAACAATTATTTCAATGGGGATAAGTGCTGGCATTTAAGTAACAGTACATAATTAGAAAATTTTTTGAAGAAGTTTAATCCTGCGTTAATATTGGTTTTTGGTTACATAGGGCTTATTCTCACAGGAAGCTTGTTCCTGCTTATTCCCGGGACTCACAGAGGAAATCTGAATTTTACGGATAGTTTCTTTACATCGGCCTCTGCTGTTTGTGTTACAGGTCTCATTGTTAAAGATACAGCACATTTTTTCACTCCCCTTGGCAAAGCCATAATATTAGTACTCATTCAAATAGGTGGTCTGGGTTACATGACCTTTACGACTTTCTTTTTGTTTATTTTTCGTTCAAAAACTTCTCTCAGGTTTAGGGTTCTTGCTTCTCAGAGCTTTCCGGAACTCAGTATGGGAAATATCTTCGGATTTATGAAAAGGGTTATTTTCATAACGTTGGTGATAGAGGCTATCGGTACAATGCTGCTCTACACGCAGTTTCGTTATGCGTACGGAGCTTCTAAAGCTATCTGGCATGCCGTTTTCAACAGTATATCCGCCTTTTGTAATGCAGGTTTTTCTACCTTTGCAAATAGTTTATCCAACTATGTTGACAATCCTGTTGTAGTGTTTACAATTGTACTGCTGATAATAGCGGGAGGGATAGGATTTTATGTCTACATTGATTATTATTATAAGATATTCAAGAAGGAAAAGAGCAAGGTATCACTTCATACAAAAGCGGTTTTATCCTATACTTTGTGGTTAATAGCCTCAGGGTTTGTTGTTTTCCTACTTCTCGAGTGGAATGGGGCATTTGCCAGGTTGTCTTTTGGCGGTAAGATGCTTGCTGCATTATTCCAGTCAGTTACACCAAGAACCGCCGGATTTTCAACAATAGACCAATCTCTTTTATCTCCTGCAACCATTATTGTTACCAGTCTCTTTATGTTTATAGGAGGTTCCCCCGGAGGTACTGCCGGTGGCATAAAAACCACGACTTTTTTTGGTGTGTTTCTGTGGCTCAAGAGCTTTATCAGGGGAAGGAAAGATATTATACTCTTTAAGAATAAACTTCCTGAACAGGCTATAAGAAGGGTTTTTGCCATTTTGTTCTTGTCCATCGGTGTTGTTATTGTTATTATCCTGCTCCTTTCCATCACGGAGGCAAGCGGTATTGTCAGGCATGGGATACTGCCCTATATATTCGAAGTCTTCTCTGCTTTTGGCACGGTGGGCTTATCCAGAGGCTCATTCTCCGCATCTTATGTAAGTTTGTCTTATGACTTTTCTATACTTGGAAAGTGGCTTATCATATTAACCATGCTTATAGGTAAAGTGGGTGTACTTTCAACGGTATATGCTGTATTGCTGAAGGATAGCATTGATATAAGCTATCCTGAAGGCAGTTATGTGGTAGGGTAATATGCAGTTCTGTGTGATTGGTCTCGGAAGATTTGGAACAGCACTTGCCGTAACCCTGACTAAAAAAGGGCATGAAGTGCTTGCAATTGAAAAAGATGAAGCGAGGGCTCAATCACTTGAAGATAAAATAGGTCAGATTATGATTTTTGATTCCACCAATGAAGCGGCAATGCGAAGGGTCGGCCTCTCTGAATTTGATTGGGTTGTTGTTGCCATGAGTTCAGACCTTGAGGCCTCTATACTCACCACAATGATAGTGAAGAATGCGGGTGCAAAAAAGGTGTGTGCCAAGGCTTTTACCGATATCCATGCAAACATTCTCAAAAAATTGGGCGTTGATAAAGTGGTATTCCCGGAATCTGAAATGGGGGAGAATCTTGCCGAGATACTTTCTTCCACATCAATTTTTCATTTTATTGAATTATCAGAGGAATATTCCATTGTTGAAATTTCGTCCCCATCTTTTTTCTGGGATAAAAGTCTGCAGGAAACGGATGCAAGGAGAAAATACGGCATAAACATAATAGCTGTCAAGCGGAAAGAGCCTTTTCAAAAGGATAAGTCAGGAACTTTTGACTATAAAGAGAATCTTATTATATCTCCGAGGTTTGATTTTATGATAAAAGAAGGAGACATTCTTGTTGCACTTGGCAGGAAAGATGATATCGCAAAACTGGGGAAGAAACGTTGAATAAAAGCGATTTTCTGGAAGAGGCCAAGTTTTATATGCTGACAGGCAGGTTTATAAAGGCAAAAGACCTTTTGTTAAAGGTCGTTTCTGATGATAAGGAAAATATTGATAGCCTTTATCATATGGGGCTCTTGTATGAACTTTTGAATAATTATGAACTTGCAAGCAAATATTACAAGCTTGTGCTCAGCGTAAAGCAAGACTATAAGCCTGCTTTGGAGCATCTTGAAAAACTTATTGAAAAATAGGAGGTTATAAATGCCATTTAATCAAAGACTTTCCAATGATCTGTATCCGTATAAGGTCAGGTATATAACCAATCCTGACCAGAAAACTCTCAGAGACTTGGCTCTCAAACACACACCTGCAACTTTTGTCAGTGCATACGGAAATGTGGACAAAATTGCCAGGAATAAGGCCAGGATGGCAAAGTATACATATGTAATTGCAAAAAGCGAAGATGCGCCAAAATATTCGCATAAGGTTATTGAACCTGCAAAAGCAAATGAAATAATAAAGAAAGTAGAAGATTACATAAATAAAACAGGCACACTGATAGAAATTCAGGCATATTACGGCCTTGATAGGAAATATGCCGTGCCATTTCAGGCATTTTATGACCTTGAAGGTGCAAATGTCGCAGGTATGCAACAGGTGCTTTCATTCCCGAGAAAAGATGTGGAAACGGATGATGAACTGAAAAAGCCCTTTAACCCGCTTTTTAGACTTGTATTTGTCCCCGGGATGGAAATTCCGGAAATGCCGGGCGGACAGGCCATTATTGTTGACCTTGAAAATTTTATCACTTATGTTATAAGGGCGGATTATTTCGGGGAGAGTAAAAAAGGAATCCTTCGTATGCTGAATGAGTATGTTTATCAGAAAGGTGGTCTTGTTTTGCATTCCGGTGCCAAGGCTGTCAGTGTCGGAGATAAGAAAATGACGCTTGCTGTATTGGGACTTTCGGGTACGGGAAAAACCACGACGACTTTTTCGAAACAAGGCGATTTAACTCAACCTCTTCAGGATGACATGGTTGTGCTCTGGCCTGACGGTAACATGTCAATCACGGAGAACGGGTGTTTTGCAAAAACTTACGGACTTAAAAAGGAAACCGAACCTGTTATATATGATGGCACTGTGCATCCGGATGCATGGGTAGAGAATGTCTATATGAAGCAAGATAATACTTATGATTTTTCAAAACAGAAGCTCTTTCCCGAGGATGTGAAGAGATTGAGAGATGTGCTCATTATAACGGGACACCCTGCCTCAAATATTGATAAATACATAAAAGGTGAGGTGAAATATGAAGATATTGTTGATGCCTATGGTATTCCAAAAGATGGATGGGATTTTGTCGTATGGACACAAAACGGGCGTTCGGTTATCCCTATGAAGGCCATAAAGGATGCAGGAGACCTGACGCGTATCCCTCCAATAAGATTTTTCGGGATTTTGAACAGAGATGAGGGCAAAGATGCGGCAACTCCGGGTATAGTAACCTTTGCTTCGTCCGAGCAAGCTGCGGGATATTTTATGCTTGGTGAGACTACAAAAACTTCTGCTGCAGGGAAAGAAAGAGGAAAGACAAGGTCTCCCTTTACCCAGCCGTTTTTCCCAAGGAATTTTGCATTGCAGCCCATAAGGTTTCGTGAACTTCTCGCTCATTTTCCCGACCTCATTCTCTGGATGATGAATACAGGTTACGTGGGCGGAGATGCTCTTGATGAAAAAAATGGAACCGCTTTAAAGGTTAAAATCAGGCACTCATCCGCTATGCTTGAATTCATGATAAAGGGTGCAATTAAATGGAAAAAAGACCCGGATTTTGGCTACAACATCGTTGATGTAACAGCTTCTGAGAACAGTGAGCTCTTAAAGCTTGTTCCCCGTGAGATACTCAATCCCATAATTCTTTATGAGAAACAGGGAAGAATGGATGAGTACAGAGCCTGGGTAAAGAATATAAAAAAGGATAGAGAAGCTTTTTTAAGGAGTTACAACATTCCAGAGGATATTATAACGGCAGTTGTCAACGGATAATGGAATTAAGCGAGTATCTTGAGAATAGAAAAAAGGAGATAGATACTTACATAGATAGATATCTGCCTCTTGATGGCAAAGGCCCTGCACTCTTACGAAAGGCTATGAGATATACCATTGAGGCAGGGGGAAAAAGACTGAGGCCGATTCTTGCTATTACAGCTTATGAAATGTCAGGAGGCAGGGATAATGAAGAAATTATGCCAATAGCCTGTGCGCTTGAGATGGTTCATACATTTACGCTTATACATGATGACCTTCCTGCTATGGACAATGACGATTTACGAAGAGGCAAGCCAACAAGTCACAAGGTGTTCGGTGAGGCAATGGCCATACTGGCGGGAGATGCACTTTTTACAGAGGCTTACAACGTGATGTTAAAGGCAAAATTACCGGGTGATAAACTCGTGCGTATATTGGAAACACTGGGAAAGGCTATAAGTGTTGATGGAGTTATCGGGGGTCAGGTTGTTGATATCAATGCTGAGAGAGAAAAAAAATGTGATAAAGACGTTGTGCAGTACATACATTCAAAAAAAACTGCGAGTTTTATACAGGCATCCATTGTTGTAGGGGCTATGGCAGGTGATGCGGACAGCGAACTTCTTGAATATATAGAAGAAGCGGGTTATAAAATGGGTCTTGCTTTTCAAATTGTTGATGACCTTTTGGATGAGATTTCCACCACAGTTGTTATGGGAAAAAAGACCTCAAAGGATAGAGAGGAAGGCAAATGCACATGGCCTCTTGTTTACGGAATAGAAAAATCTAAAAAGGATGCGGAAAAACTTATTAAAGAAGCCAGAGACTTATTGAGGAAAGTTCCTGATTCTCAATTACTTTCCGAGATTTGTGATTTTATTGTGCAAAGGGAGTATTAGTTGCTGCTTAAAATTTTTTATAACAGGATACTGTGGGTTTCCATACTTTCCGGCATTATTGCTCAATTCATAAAATTTTTTATATACTGGGTAAAGTATAGAAGACCTGACTTCTCCTGGCTCTTTTCAACAGGTGGCATGCCGAGTTCACATACGGCCTCTGTAATGACTCTGTCCACGCTCTGTGGTTTCTATAAGGGATTTGATTCTGTATTGTTTGGTGTAACATTGTACTTCAGTCTAATTATAATGTATGATGCTGCTGGATTAAGAAGAGCGGCAGGGTTGCAGGCAAAGGTCTTGAACAAAATACTTAAGGAAATAGGACAAAAGAAGAATATATTTCCAATGCGATTAAAGGAATTTCTGGGACACACCAGACTTGAAGTTTTTGTTGGTGCTCTGTTGGGTATAGCCATAGGAGTTTTATTTAGATGAATTCCATTGTAAGTGCCGTATATTTTTTGCCTGCAATATTGCTTGCTCTTACAATTCATGAATTTTCACATGGATTTGTAGCTTATAAGTTGGGTGACCCTACGGCAAAATTGGCTGGTAGGTTGACATTGAATCCAATACCCCATATAGACCCTGTTGGTTTTATCTTGCTTTTAATAGTGCATATAGGCTGGGCAAAACCTGTACCTGTAAATCCTATGAACCTCAATAATCCCGAACGAGATGTGGTATTTGTGGCACTTGCGGGCCCTGTGTCAAATTTACTGTCAGCCATTGTAGTAGGTATGTTATTAAGATTGCTTATCCCTTTTGACCATATCGCCATTGTGCATATTTTAAATATTCTCTCCTTTGATTTTGTGCTTATCAGTGTTGTTTTGTGTTTTTTTAATCTTATACCGCTACCTCCTCTTGACGGATGGAGAGTGGCATCTTATTTTATAAAGGATAGAAGTACCGAGCTGTACATTGAAAGAATAGGTCCTTTTTTACTCTTATTCGTTCTTGTACTTCCGATGTTCGGACTGGATTTGATTTCATTATATTTAAGACCTTTTATAAACATTTCTTTGAAATTGATCGTAGGCCATGCATATCTTTTTTAAATAGGAGGATAAAATGGGAGCAAAGATATTATCAATAGCTGCACACACGCCTGCAAAGGTTTTAACAAACAAAGACCTTGAGAAGATAGTAGAGACATCTGATGAATGGATAACAACACGTACAGGAATTAAGGAAAGAAGAGTTACTACTGAGAACGAATTTACAAGCACTCTTGCCATAGAGGCCTCAAAACTGGCTTTAAAGCGTGCCAATGTTGAGCCCGGGGAGATTGACTTAATAGTTGTTGCGTCTGCCACGCATGATTACTGGTTTCCGGCAACAGCATGTATTGTTCAGGCTGCCATAGGTGCGGACAACGCTGCTTGCTTTGATATGGAGGCCGCCTGTCCAGGATTTGTTTACAGCCTTGAAGTCGGGCGTGGTTTCCTGGAGCTTCCCAACTATAAAAAGGTGCTTGTGCTTGGAGCAGAGACATTGACAAAAATAACGGATTATACGGACAGGGGAACCTGTGTGCTTTTTGGAGACGGAGCAGGTGCGGCTGTGCTTGAAAAAAGCGAAGAAGATTCTATATTGGGTTCATATATGAAAGGCAACGGTAAATTGGGAGAGCTTTTAATTTTGCCGGCAGGCGGAACAAGGCACAGATGTTCGCACGAATCAATAGAAAACAGGGAAATATATTTAAAAATGCAGGGGAGGGAAGTATTCAAGCATGCGGTGGTTGGCATGCAGGAGGCTGCCTTGAGAGCGGTTGAGCGAGCCGGCATTGACCCCAAACAAATAGACTGGCTTGTCTGTCATCAGGCGAATAAAAGAATTATCGATGCTACGAGAGATAGATTGGGACTTCCCCCTGAAAAAGTCTACATAAACATTGACAGGTTTGGAAATACATCCTCGGCATCCATTCCCATTGCATTGAATGAGATGTATGAAAAGGGACTTTTAAAAAGAGGGCAGATTATTGTACTGGATGCATTTGGGGCGGGCTTTATTTATGGAGCAATGGTTGTAAAATGGTAAAAGGGGTCATTGTAGACCTTGATGGTACGTTGTATCTGGGCGATTCTCCACTGCCATTTGCGGATGAGTTTATCAAAAATATAAGAAAAGCAGGTGTAAAAATTCTGTTTCTCACCAATAATTCCTCAAAAACTCCTGCATTTTACAAAAGAAAGCTTGCGCATTTGAATATCGAGGCTTATGAAAATAGCATTTTAACATCTGCAGAAGCGGCGGCTGTTTTTGTCAAACAGAGATATTCATCTCCACATGTGCTCATCATCGGTGAAGAAGGGCTTTACAGTGCATTTGCAAAGAGGAATATTGACATAACTTCCCTGCATTCCGAGTCGGACGTTGTTGTTGTTGGCTATGATACTGAATTGACCTATGGCAAATTAAAAAGAGCCGCTCTTGCCATATTAAACGGGGCAATGTATATAGGTTGCAATCCTGACAGGACGCTTCCGTCTGAACAGGGATTTATTCCCGGTAATGGTGCAATTCTCGCTTTTTTGAATGAAAGTACTGCAAGAGAGCCGTTTATCATAGGAAAGCCCAATATGCCGATAATGTCTATTGCCTTTGGTATGCTTGGTATATCTTCCAGCGATGTCCTTATTGTAGGAGACAGGTATGAAACGGATATAGTTGCGGGTTTCAGGTCAGGTGCGCAAACAGCACTTGTTTTGACAGGAGCGACCAAAATGGAGGATATGAAGGGCAAGAAAAAGCCTGATTATATTGTTGAGAATCTGGAAGAATTGTGGAAAACCTTGTCAAATTAGCCCAAAAGGCTGCTCTCTCTGCTTCACACATACTCCTTTCAAGGCAAGGGCAATTTACCATTGATACGGCTATTGAAAAGCATAAGAATGATTTTGTGACATCTATAGATGTTGACTCTGAAAAAAGCATAAGGCAAATACTGTTGGGCGGATTTCCCGGCTCCACTTTCCTGGGAGAAGAAACCGAAAAAAATGAAGCTTCCGAATTTGTGTGGGTTGTGGACCCCCTGGACGGAACAAAGAACTACTTACATAAATTCCCGTTTTTCTCCGTGTCCATAGCTCTTATAACGGGCAGAGAAGTTAAATTGGGTGTTATTTATGAACCGTTGAGAAAATTGATGTTCCATGCAATTGCAGGAGGGGGTGCTTATTTAAATGGCGAGAAAATTAGTGTATTTCATCCCGGAGATATAAGACTGTCTCTTATTGCCACAGGATTCCCTTTTAAATACAGGGAGAAAATCAACCCCTATCTTGAAATTTTCAAAGAGGTTTTTATGAATTTTTCCGGTATAAGACGCGCAGGCTCTGCTGCCCTTGACCTTGCCTTTACTGCAGGAGGAAGCTTTAGTGGATTTTTTGAATACGGTTTGTCAATATGGGATATTGCAGCGGGTTGTTTGCTCGTTAAAGAGGCAGGGGGGAAGGTCGCTGATTTCAAAGGAGGTAAGAACTATTTACAGACAGGCAATGTTGTTGCCGGTGACGGGCAGGTTGTGGATACCATGCTAAAAATAGTACAAAGGCATGCTATTTTATGAGAACGCAAATAATACTGGCCTCCAATTCTCCGAGAAGGAGTTTTATACTTAAGAAATTTGGCATACCTTTTGTTTCAAAGACTCCATGCAGGGAGGTTAAAGAGTATAATAAGGTTGATATATACGAGTTTGCAGTGTCTGCTGCAATGTCAAAAATTATTTGTTATGAGCCCATACCAGGACATATAATAGCAGGGTTTGATACAGTTGTCTATATTAACAAAAAAATACTTGAAAAACCTGTTAGCGGGCGGGACGCACGAAATATGCTCGGGCTTTTATCAGGCAGGAAACACAGGGTAATTACAGGTTTTGCAATTTTAACCGATAACGGTGAATATATAAGAGAGTATGATGAAACAGAAGTTGAATTTTACAAGCTTGGAGCTGATGAAATAGAGGCAATAATGACCACGGATAATCCCATGGATAAGGCGGGTGCTTATGCTGCTCAGGGTATTAGCAGTCTTTTTATCAGGTCCATAAACGGCTCGTTTTACAATGTTATGGGACTTCCTGTTGAGAAGTTTTATCAGGTGCTTAAAAAATTGAATAAATTTGCACTTTGAGTTGAGTTATAGATATAAAAAATGATATTTTTCACAGGAAAAATTAACAATTTGCAATTCTTAATTTTTGCCTCATAATTAAAAACTAACAAGGAGGTTGTGATGAAGAGAGTGCTTTTGATGATTTGGGTGATAGTCTGGGTGGTTCCGGCTTTTGCTGGTATCACTGTGCTTGAGCCCAATGGTGGCGAGACCTGGGTTGTTGGCGAGAAGCGTCCTGTACACTGGGAGAACTCTCAATCAAAAGGGAATGTCAGCATAGAGTATTCCATTGACGGCGGGCAGAACTGGTATGTGATAAGCTCTAATGCACAAAACACAGGGGCTTATATATGGACTGTGCCCAATAATATATCTAATCAATGTCTTATTAAAATTACAGATGTGAGCAATCCTTCTGACAATGATATGAGCGATGCCGTATTCTCCATTCAGAGGCCTGTAATAAGGATAATAAGCCCAAACGGGAGTGAGGTGCTTCAGGAGGGTGACCACTACCCAATTCAATGGGTGTGGACAGGTGGTTTTAACTATGTCAGGATCGACTATTCTCTGGATGGTGGGAATACGTGGCTTGCAATTGCTTCAAATCAGCAAAATAGTGGTAGCTATTCCTGGACAGTGCCAAGTACGGCCTCAAATCAGTGTGTGATAAAAGTCACCAATCTTGATGACCCCGATTGCTACGATGAATCTGATGCCAACTTTACCATATCAAATAATACTGTTACAGTACTGTACCCCAATGGAGGAGAGAGCTTTGTTGTCGGGGAAAAATATCCTATTACATGGGAGACTCACGGGAGCATATCAAGCGTGAAAATAGAATATTCCACAGACGGAGGAAATAACTGGAATACAGTGACAACTTCAACGCAAAATGATGGCAGTCATTATTGGACTATTCCAAATACCCCATCCGTGCATTGCCTTATGAAGATAGAAGATGCGTACAATGTCAATATCAATGATATTTCTGACGGAGAATTCAGTATATCACAGAATAGTCTGAATCTCATAACTCCAAGGCCTGATGATAGCGTCCGTGTAGGGGAATATGTGCCGATTACATGGAATTGGACAGGCTCGATTTCAAATGTAAAACTGGAGTATTCACCGGATAACGGATTAAGCTGGGTGACCATTGTTTCATCCGCCAATAATAAAGGGGATTATGCATGGCGTGTGCCTGACAGTGTCTCGGATAATGTAAAACTTAGGATTAGTGATGCGTCTTCTCCTGCTGTTTTTGACGAAACACCAGGGATATTTCATATAGTACCTGTTGAATTCAATATTAAATCCCCTGCTTTTGGTGATAGTATGATTGTGGGGAATGCATATCCAATTCATTGGGACGCAAAGGGATATATTCAATATGTTTCTATTTTTTATTCGGTAGATGGAGGAAATAACTGGAATACAATAGTTAGTTCTGCTCAGAATAAAGGGGATTATGCATGGACGGTACCGAATACACCTTCAAATAACTGTATTATAAAAGTTCAGGATGCCCATAACCCTGTTGCTTATGCGACCAGTGATATTTTTGTAATAAAGACTCCCACCCTGAGTTTATCAGCTCCTGTATCCGGAGACTCATTTTTAGTGGGGGATAAGTTAGCAATAAATTGGAACTGGGAAGGGACTATATCCGGTGTAAAAATAGAGTACTCCACTGATAACGGAGGCACATGGAATACTATCAGTTCAAGCGTGCAGAATTCCGGTTCTTATATCTGGACAATTCCCAATGAGCCTTCTGCAAACTGTCTTATAAGAATATCCGATGCTTCGAATGCAATAATTCAATCCCAGAGCGGCAATTTCATTATTGAAACGCCCTCGTTTGCAATATCCCGTCCCTCTATTGATGACACACTCATTGTAGGAAAATACTATCCAATACACTGGAACTCCACAGGCAATCCTGTAAATGTAAAACTCTCGTACTCAACGAACAGTGGCAATAACTGGTCAAATATTGTTGCTTCAACCCCCAATGATGGAGAGTATCCCTGGGTAGTCCCAGATTTACCTTCCGATAGCTGTTATATTAAAGTAGAGGATGCATCAAATCCTTCTGCACAGGCATTGTCATCCATGTTTGTTATAAAGACACCTCAGCTTTCTCTGCAATACCCCAGAGGAGGGGAATCCTTTAATGTCGGTGATAAAATAGGTGTTTACTGGAATCAGGAAGGTACGGTATCAAGTATAAAGATAGAGTATTCCACTGATAATGGTTCAAGCTGGACCACAGTTTCCACTCTTACACAGAATAATGGCTATTTTCTTTGGACAATTCCCAACACTCCTTCAAGTAACTGCCTGCTTCGCATATCTGACCCTTCAAATCCGTCTGTATCCAGCCAGACTACAATACCATTTGAAATACTCGTTCCCACTTTGCACGTCATGAATCCGCGAAAGGGTGATACGTTATTTGTTGGAAATAACTATCCTGTTCACTGGAACTGGAAAGGAGATATAGGTAATGTGAAAATTGAACTCAAGTATAAAACCGCATCCGGTGTAAACTGGTATACGATTTCTTCCAGTGAGGCAAATGATGGGAGTGTTAGTTTTCAGGTGCCGAATGCCGTGTCAGATACATGCCAGATTAAAATCACGAGTCTGAATGACCCGACTATATGGACATTAAGTGATACTTTCCGTATTATACATCCATCCATAAAGGTTTTGAGTCCAAATGGAGGAGAGGCATTTATAGAAGGCGAAAAGAGAGAAATAACATGGAAGAGCATAGGCTCATTTTCAAATGTAATGCTGCAATATTCAACGGACAGCGGTATAAATTGGCAAACGATCACACTCAGCACCTCTAATTCGGGCTATTACCAGTGGTCTGTCCCTTATACATCTGGAACAAGGTATCTTGTAAAGGTTACGGATGTGAGTGATAATGCAGCCTCGGACTGTAGTGACGGCAATTTCACAGTGCAAAAATCCACAATTACAGTATTATCACCACAGGCAGGTGAAACATTCTATACAAAGTACGATATTCCGATATATTGGAATTGGACAGGTAATTTTAGCGATTTAAGGGTGGACTTATCCAATGATAGCGGAGCTACCTGGAGTACAATTATTCCCTCTGCATCCAATACGGGATGGGTTTCAATAAGCGATACACTTGCATCCAGTAATGTAATTGTGAGGCTTGTTGATAATTCCGATGTGTCTGTGATTGGGGAGACCCCTGTATTTGCCGTGGATACCGGGAATTTTTCCAGTATACATATAATAAAGCCCAATGCCTTTGATAGTTTGGTCGTTGGTCAGACCGCATACATTATATGGCACAATGACCCATCCATTCAAAATGTAAATATATATTATTCTTCGGACGGAGGCAGCTCGTACAATCTTATAGAGAGCAATTACAAGATCAGCAGCAGTTCAAATGATTATGCATGGATAGTTCCCAATGTTATATCCAATAATTATACCATAAAGATAGAAGATGCATTGGACAGCACGACTTTTGATGTAAGCAACACTTTTAAGGTGAGTGCACAGACTATCAATATTATTTATCCAGATACATTTGCGAATTGGATTGTAGGGACCGACCATATAATCACCTGGAAAAACAGTGGTAGCATAAACAGCATGGATTTGCAATACTCCTATGACAGCGGGCAGACATTTTACAATATTGCTACGAATATTGCAAATAAGAATTTTTATGAATGGACTGTTCCTAATATCCCTTCGAATAAATGTTTTATTCTTGTTCGCAATGTTGAGAATAGCAATGTTGTGGACACAAGCGCATTATTCTCAATTTTGCCAGAAGACATTAAGCTCACTTCACCTGTTTATGATGATAGCTTTATAGTTGGCAGGAGTTATTTTATAACGTGGTATGCCAGCGGTAGTTTTGCAGATGTCACCATTGAATACTCGGCAAATGGAGGGACAGACTGGCAGATAGTGAGTTCGTCTGTGCAGAACAACGGGCATTATGAGTGGACAATACCGAACACGCCGACAGATATGGCGCTTGTAAGGATAAAGAACACAGCGAATCCGAATGTATATGACATATCTGACACATTCAGGATAGTAAAGCAGGATATAGAGGTAATATCACCGGACAGTGGAGCTGCATGGATAAGTGGCAGGAAATACTATATAACATGGAGACACACGGGTGTATTTCCTTATATTGGCATAGATTATTCAACTGACAATGGAAACACGTACAATGCAATAACATCTTCAACGCAGAACAGCGGTTCTTACCTTTGGACAGTGCCTGACGGATATTCGGATACATGCAGAGTAAGGGTGTATAACGTTGACAATGTAGACGTCAGTAATACAAGCAGTAAATTCAGTATTATACCGGGTTCAATAACGATAACATCTCCTGTTGCGGGAGACAGTTTCATAGTTGGCAGGAAGTACTATGTGACATGGTATTATAAAGGGAGTTTCAGCAATGTATCCGTTGAGTATTCGGTAGACGGAGGGGGGAATTGGCAGATAGTGAGTTCGTCTGTGCAGAACAACGGGCATTATGAGTGGACAATACCGAACACGCCGACAGATATGGCGCTTGTAAGGATAAAGAACAC
>JALTEL010000015.1:26500-36530 GCA_027073945.1 Caldifarciminota bacterium
TTGAGTATTCGGTAGACGGAGGGGGGAATTGGCAGATAGTGAGTTCGTCTGTGCAGAACAACGGGCATTATGAGTGGACAATACCGAACACGCCGACAGATATGGCGCTTGTAAGGATAAAGAACACAGCGAATCCGAATGTATATGACATATCTGACACATTCAGGATAGTAAAGCAGGATATAGAGGTAATATCACCGGACAGTGGAGCTGCATGGATAAGTGGCAGGAAATACTATATAACATGGAGACACACGGGTGTATTTCCTTATATTGGCATAGATTATTCAACTGACAATGGAAACACGTACAATGCAATAACATCTTCAACGCAGAACAGCGGTTCTTACCTTTGGACAGTGCCTGACGGATATTCGGATACATGCAGAGTAAGGGTGTATAACGTTGACAATGTAGACGTCAGTAATACAAGCAGTAAATTCAGTATTATACCGGGTTCAATAACGATAACATCTCCTGTTGCGGGAGACAGTTTCATAGTTGGCAGGAAGTACTATGTGACATGGTATTATAAAGGGAGTTTCAGCAATGTATCCGTTGAGTATTCGGTAGACGGAGGGGGGAATTGGCAGATAGTGAGTTCGTCTGTGCAGAACAACGGGCATTATGAGTGGACAATACCGAACACGCCGACAGATATGGCGCTTGTAAGGATAAAGAACACGGCGAATCCGAATGTATATGACATATCTGACACATTCAGGATAGTAAAGCAGGATATAGAGGTAATCTCGCCGGACAGTGGAGCTGCATGGATAAGTGGCAGGAAATACTATATAACGTGGAGACATACGGGTGTATTTTCGAATGTAAGGTTAGATTATTCCGTTGACGGAGGAGCCACATATAATCAAATCATACAGAGCGCTTCCAATACCGGGTATTATGAATGGACAATCCCGACAACCGTATCGGATAGCTGCCTTATTAAAATTACAAATACTGATAATGCGAGTGTGACAGCCATTAGTGATACATTTAAAATTCCGGCTCAACAGATTATGATAACCTATCCAGATTTTGGAAAGGCTCTTATGTCCGGTAAAAAATACTATATAACATGGGAGACCAACGGATTGATCGATAAAGTGAATATAGAGTATTCTGTTGACAGTGCAGCCACATGGAATCTGCTTGCGAATGCCATAAACAATCAGGGATATTATGAATGGACAACACCAACTGCAAATTCCAATAATTGTTTTATAAGGATCTCCAATTCACAGAATCAAAATGTCAGCATGAGAAGTGAAAGGTTTTCAATTGTTCCGCAGCATATTATATTCCTTTCACCTGTTGCAAATGATTCTTTCATAGCCGGGAATGATTACTATATAACATGGCGAACTTCAGGTGGACTTTCAAATGTTGACATTCAGTATTCTATTGACAATGGAGCAAGCTGGCAGAGCATAGGTTCCAATGTGCAGAATACAGGCTCTTATAAGTGGAGCATACCACTGCTCACATTTAACAGCGCCATTGTTAAGATTTCAAATCCGCTTGCTGCATTTGTAAATTCAATAAGTGATACATTTTATATTTCCCCTCCTATTTTTGCATACACATCTCCTATTTTGGGCGCTTCCTGGAACAATGGACGGCCATATTATATATCCTGGAATATGTTTGGGGATATGGGCACAATTAATATAGACTTCTCCGCTGATGGTGGTACAACCTGGTCACAGATAGCAACAAATACCCAGAACGCAGGCTATTACCTCTGGAACATCCCCGATACTCTTACGTCACAGGACTGCAGGATAAGAGTGCAGAGCAGCGGAAACGGAAACGTGTACTATATTTCGGACAGTTTTTCAATTGCCAATGTATCTGTAAAAGAGAGGAATGCAAAGACTCATCCCAATGCAATGTTTTTCGATATGAATTCAACGAATCCGGTGAGCAGGACGCTACTGCTCAGGTTTGGTCTGCCGCAAAGAACACATGTTGAGATATCCGTTTACGATATTCAAGGCAGGGTTATCCGCGAATTGGTGGATAGAGTGCTTGGTGCGGGTTATTATACGACCCAATTAAGTGTCAGTGATCTTAAAAAGGGTACATACCTCATTATCGCACATATTGGAAATAAGAAGATTACAAAGAAAATAGAGAAGTTTTGATAAGATAGGAATACATAAGAATTTACGTGCAATAGTTGGCAGGTACATAAGAAACACAGTATAATTTTATACTGGAGACAATAATGAAAAAAGAAAAAAGTAAAGAAAATACACTTGAGGTTTCTATAGTAGGTGGAAAGTTTGAGAGATACGAACTCCTGTTTCCCGTAGATTTTCCACTGGGCAGCTTTCTCCTTATAAAAAGCAGAGATGAAGAACATGAAATACTGGTAAAAGTGAGGGGCTATTCGGATAAGTCCACGGAAAATGTACTTGAACGATACCAGCTTGCCCCGAGTGAAAAGGTAAAGACCCTTATGGTCAACATGGTAAAGGGTTATTTATTTGAGAAAAAGGCACATGATGTTAAAATAGTCGATAGCAAGCTTGACATAAATAAAGGGCATCTTGGCATAGATTATATAGCTGATAAAAAATATTCTCTAAACAAAATAGGAGCGTATCTTGCCACCATTCTCCATGTTCGTGTGGATTTTAACCAGGTAGGAGCAAGAGACTATGCCCGTAAGGTAGGTGGCCTGGGCCCCTGTGGAAGGGAATTATGCTGTAAGTCTTTTTTGCGACAGATTCCTTCTATTACGCTTGATATGGCGAGAGAGCAATATCTTTTCAGTTCTCCGGATAGGCTTTCCGGCATGTGTGGAAGATTAAGGTGTTGCTTACGGTATGAGATAGACTTTTACAGAGAGGCGAGAAAGCAACTCCCTGAGCCGGGTCAGATGATAAGGACTTCCCATGGTACGGGAAAGGTTGTTGAAGTCAATGCCCTTGTCGGTAGATTTTCTGTGATATATGAGGATGGAACTGCTGAGGCCGTTTATTTGCAGCAGGATGAAAAGATTTGGGAACCAGTGTAAAGACAAATAAAAAAACCGTGCTTGAATGGGTTATTGCGGCTGTTTTGGGAGGCCTGGCGTTTGGTATAGTTTTTGTTGTTTTCATTGTATTTTTTCTTCCTGCTTATACGAAACACGGAAAAGAAGTGGTTGTCCCTTACATCATGGGCGAGTATTTGAACGACGCCAGAATAACCGTTAAGAAAAATAATCTACGCTTTAAAATTGTGGGAACCGGAGATAGTGTTATTAATGTTCTACCACCACCCGGGTCTGTGGTTAAGCCGGGTAAAATCATAGAAATAATGGTTGTATCTCGCAATGCTGATCATTAATCTTCTAATTTCGTTTTTTATGCTTATACCAATGGATTCCATGCAAACAGACCATCTTAAAGCATACGGAGCTGTTTATAACACCCTAAAACTGGGAAAAGATGTGGAATGGTTGTTAAACTACAGGGGTGGGAGTTTTCTGTTAAAAGCAAATGCTTTTACAGAAAATTGGTGCGTGCAAAGAGGTGTGAGCTTTGAAAAGATACCCGAGGAAGATGTAGAGGACATTTATAAGGTGATAGAGCAGCATAATATGAAGGATATGGTACTTGAGCGTGCTCCCAGAATAGGTGTATATGCTCCTCCCTATTATCAACCATGGGATGATGCGGTTCTTCTTGCCTTAAAATATGCGGAAATACCTTACAAACAATTCTATGACAGCAGTATATTGAATGGCGTATTGAAGGATATTGATTGGTTGCATCTTCATCATGAAGATTTCACGGGAATGTTCGGTAAATTTTACGGTGTCTACAGGAATGCTCCCTGGTATCAGAACAGAGTTAAATTTAAAGAAAACATTGCAAAGGCCTTTGGATACAAGAAGGTATCCGGGTTGGAACATGCGGTAACGGACAGCATTGCCAATTTTGTAAAAAGAGGAGGCTTCCTTTTTGCAATGTGCTCTGCACCCATTACTCTTGATATATCAAGGGCATCCCAAAATGTGGACATTCTGGATATTCCCTATGACGGTGACCCTCCGGATAGAAATGTCAACATGAAACTTGATTTTACAAAGACACTTGCATTCAAGGATTTTCATATCATAACCAATCCGTTCATATATGAGCATTCCGATGTGGATGTCACCGCCGAAGCAGACAGGCGCGGGCCTTCCACTTACTTCGTTTTAAGGGATTTCTCGGCCAAAATTGACCCTATACCCTGTATGTTGACTCAGGACCATACCAGATTTATCAAAGAATTTCTGGGACAGGATACCGGATTTAGAAAATCAAAGTTGAAAAGTAATGTGATAATTCTGGCAGATGTGCCCAATACGTCGGAAGCAAAATACATATACGGAGATTACGGTAAAGGTTTTTTTGTATATTTAGGAGGACATGATCCGGAAGATTACAAACATTTTGTCGGAGACCCACCTACAGACCTGTCGCTTCACAGACATTCACCCGGGTATAGATTGATTCTAAACAACGTGCTTTTTCCTTCAGCACAAAAGAGAAGACTGAAAACATGAAGATAAGCGTTATTTATGATAATGAGGTGTTAGAAAAAGGAGTTGTTGCATCTCATGGATTTTCTGCATTGATAGAATCCGAAAATTTAAAACTACTTTTTGATACCGGGTGGAATGGCTCGTTGTTGCTTGATAATGCAAAGAAACTCGGGCTTAAGATAAACGATGTAAAAGCGATTTTTCTTTCCCATCAACACTGGGACCATATAGGAGGCCTGACTTCTGTTTTAAACGTACTCGATGATAAACCCATTCTGTATGTCCCTGCATCATTTTCGCGGAGTTTGAAGAGAGAATTGGCATCTTTAACACGCCTTGTTGAAGTTTCGAGTAATCCTGTTGCAATATCAGGAGATTTGTATGCTACAGGTGAATTGCCTTCGGATATAGGAGTAAGTGAACAGTCTCTATACATAAAGTCATCACAAATGGTTGTTGTAGGCTGTTCTCATCCGGGTGTTGATACAATAGTGGAAAGGGCAAAGCAGATAGGTGCTGTCAAAACCATTATCGGAGGCTTCCATGGATTTGATAAGCTTGAGTATTTCAAGCAATTTACAAGGATATATCCCTGCCATTGTACTGTGGCTAAATCCAAAATTCTATCCATTTATCCGGAAAAAGCTAAACAGTGCGGTGTGGGGCTCAGTATATTAACCGATTAACCTCTGATTTTCTTTGCTGCTTTAAATTTGTACATTATTTCATCAGAGCGCTTTATTAATTGCTTTAAAGTAGTCCCATCTTTACCGTATTCAGCTATGCCAAAAGAAAAACCGTATTTTATGTCTGATTTATTTAAAATATTAGTTACTATTATCTCAAATTCTTTGTCAATTCTTTTCAGAATTTCTTCAGCTTTATTCTTATCAGCATTTGTTATGAGCAATATAAATTCATCTCCCCCGTATCTTGCAATCATGTCGCTACCCCTGATATTATCCTTGATAACCATTACAAGGGATTTTAAGATTTTATCACCTTCCAGATGTCCGAATGTATCATTTATTATTTTCAGATAGTCAAGGTCTATGAAGCACAAAGATACAGGCAGGTTTTCACGCTCAGAGAGACTTATTATCTGTTTGAAATGCTCTTCGAAATACGGGAATGAATAGGCGCCTGTTAACTGGTCATAAAAAGCGATGTCCTGTAATTTTGACATAATTTCGGCTGTCTTGAGTGCAGGAGCTATTGTTGCTGCAACCGCCTGAATGAATTGTTTGTCATATTTTGTAAAAGCACTTTCCTCTATTGATTCTATATCTATTATTCCTATCACTTCATTTTTGAATATTATGGGTATTGAGATTTCGGCTTTTACGTTTTCTCCCGGTGTCTGATAGAATCTATCGTCCACAAGGACATTATTTACAATAACAGGTTCTTTTGTGCTGTAGCTGTAATTTGAAAGGCCTTTATCAGGAGGAAGTACGAGCCCAATAATGCTGTCAGTTGCTCCAACCTGTGCTACCACCTTTAAGCTTTTTCCTCTCGGAACCAATAGAAAATATTTTCCCTTTATTTTAAGTACATCATGAATGATAACGAGCACTCTCTTTATAAAATAGTCAACATTTACCATATTTTTAATTTCTTCAGCTATGCGGTATATTGCCTGCAATTTAAGGAACGGAGTGAGGAGTCTCTTCTCAATTTTAAATGTTTTTTTGTAAAAATCGTCCGATGCTCTGGTAATGTGGATATATTTAACCAGTGTTTTTACTACATCAACATCCCATTTGGTACCGGCTTCGGATAGTAATTGCTTTTTTGCTGCTTTTTCCTCAACCGCATCTTTATAGCTTCTTTTTTCTGTTAATACCGAGAATGCATTGCTTACGGACAGAATACGTACTTCTAAGGGAAGCTCGCCTGCTGGTATACCATCGGGATAGCCCTTGCCATCCATCCTCTCGTGGTGCCATCTCGCCCATATAGCGTATTGTGCTATCTCCGGTATAAGGCTTATGAATTTTTCACTGAATACAGGGTGCTCCCTTATAACATTCCATTCCTCTTTTTCAAGTCCTGTGGGCTTGTCAAGAATCATTTCGGGCACAATAATTTTTCCTATATCATGGAGGATTGCAATCTTAGCAAGCGGTTCTGAGGAAACGCCCATTTTTTTTGCTATTTTCTCAGCATAGACGGCAACTCTTCTTCCATGCCCAAGAGCATAGGGCTCTCTGATTTCACTGAAAGCTGCAAGCAGGTCAATCCATCTGTTCATATCTGCGTAATATATTACACCCTGCCTGTGGATTAATCAAGTTTTTAGCTTTAAAATTAAGAAAATGGAAGAGGGATTTGTTTTTGATGCCAAAAACTTTACACGGGGTATACTTAACGGTATAAGTAAAATCATAAACAAACGGGAAAAGATCAACAGCATAAATGTTTTTCCCGTTCCTGACGGTGATACTGGAAGCAATTTATCATATACACTCGGCACTTCATCACCAATTCTTAAAGAGGCAGGGGAAAATTTGAAACTTTGCGAAGTTGTGAAAAGATTTTCCGAATCACTTGTCCTCAACGCCAAAGGAAATTCCGGTGTGATACTTTCACAATTTTTTGTGGAATTTCAAAATGCCATTAAGAATAAAGAAAAATTGACAGGCAGAGAATTTGCCGAGGCTATGAGGGTGGCTGTATATAACACGTACAATGCAATTGAATCTCCTGTGGAGGGTACTATATTAACTGTTATGAGAAAATCCGCAATAAGTGCTTACTCTGTATCTTCGAAAAAGAATTCCGTGTCAGAAGTTTTAAAGGAAGTTTGTCGAACAGCATCGGAGGCTCTTGTGGAAACCAGAAAAACTATGAAAAAGCTGAAGGGAAAAGATGTGGTTGATGCCGGGGCGCTGGGTTTTTTGTTATTGATGGAAGGACTCTATGAATATGTCCAGACGGGAAAGTATGAGGAGCCCGATGTATCTTTTGAAGAGGTTAATCAAAAAAGTGAGTATATTGAAGAGGAAACTCCAGAGGAACGATTTTGTACCGAGGCCGTTATTAAGTCCGAAAAAACGGACCAAAAACACTTAAAACTGATACTTGCAGCACTTGGGAGTTCTCTTATCGTTATGGGAACAGGCAAGCTTTTCCATATCCATATTCATACCAATTGGCCTCAAAAGGTTTTTGATATTTTGCGCTCAGAGGGTGAGTTAATAAAGAAAAAAATAGATGACATGAAAGCCATGAACCTTGAAAAATCCAGGGGTGAAATAGGGATAGTCGTTGACTCCACGGCCGATTTACCCCTTGATATTGCACATGAAAATGATATATACATAACGCCTTTGAGTATTTTTATTGACGGAAAGAATTTCAGGGATGGAGTGGATATATCCAGAGATGAAATATGGGCAAAAATCGTTGAGGGCCAGGCTGATATAACCACTTCACAACCGTCACCGAATGAGTTTGTCACCAATATCAAAAGGTCACTTGAAAAGTACAAAAAGGTACTGATAATCACGCTTTCATCTAAATTGTCCGGCACATATGGTGCTGCGCAAATTGCTGCCAGGAATTTTGAGAGGGGCAGGGTATATATGTTTGACAGTAAAATGACTTCTGTCGGAACTGCTCTTGTTGCCTTGAGAGCAAAGGAGAAAATAGATGAAGGATTGGATGATATAGAAGAACTTATAGCTTATCTGCACAAAATAGTTAAATATTCCTGTTTTCTGCTTATGGTTGGAGATTTGAAAAGGCTTGTAAAAAGGGGTAAAATAAATAAATTAAAGGGCTCTTTGGCTATGTATTTGCATATAAAACCGATTCTCAGTTTTGACGAAGCAGGTGCTTTATATGCAATGCAAAATGCCATGGGAATTCAAAACGGCATTAAAAAAATGGAGCAAATCATCACCAACACCCTGCACGGAGATTGGATGTACGACTTTGGAATACCTTATTTTGGCTTCGATGAATATGTTAAGCGACTTACTGATTTTGTTGCAGGGGCATTTTCCACAAACAGGATAATATCCATGCATGCGTCACCTGTCATAGGCGTTTATACAGGCCCGGATTCTATTGGCCTTGTTGGTATCCCCAGACTCTAATCGGTATGGATTGGTTTCTGATTTTAATAGGCACATTGGGCCTTGTTATTGCTATTATCTCATATATAATTACAAAGCATCTTATTTATTTTTGGGTGGTTATCGGAGGTTTCGGGCTTGTTATTTATTTTTTAAAGACCTTTTACTTTATGGGAACAAAGAAATGAGTAAGTGTAAAGCTTTTGTTGCAATATAAAAAATTTTGCCTTAAAATATAGAGCTGGTAATAAGGAGGTTTTATGGCTGTAATCAGGGCATTTAAGGCATTGAGACCCAGAAAGGATTTATGTGAGAAAGTGGTGGCACCACCTTATGATGTTGTTTCTTCGCAGGAAGCAAGGGAGATTGTCAGAGTAAATCCTTTGTCTTTTTTGAGAATAACCAAACCGGAAGTTGATTTGCCGGAAGGGATTGATATTTATGATGATGCCGTGTACAAAAAAGGCGCTGATAACCTGCTGGAGTTTATTCAGAAAGGCATACTTGTAAAAGATAATGAGCCTCATCTTTATTTATATGTTCAACAGATGGAGGACAGAGTTCAGCATGGTATTGTCGGAGTTTTTTCTTGCAAGGAATACAGGGACGGGTTAATCAAAAAGCATGAGAATACGAGAGAGGAGAAGGAAATTGATAGGATGAAGCATATTGAAGTTACCAATGCGCAAAATGGACCGGTATTTCTGCTCTATCGCAATAATAATGAGCTAAGTAACATCGTTCATACAGTCCGCTTGAGCTCTCCGGTATATGATTTTATGGATAACGGGATAAGGCATACATTCTATATAATTAGAAAAGATATTGAGGATCAAATTATTGAACATTTCAAAGCAATTCCATATTTGTATATAGCGGATGGCCACCACAGAAGTGCAGCAGCTGCAAGGGTGTGGGAGAAAAGAATGAGGGAGAATCCCGCACATTCCGGAAACGAAGCTTATAATTTTTTCCTTGCAGTGGTATTTCCCCATGATGAACTGTACATAATGGATTATAACAGGGTGCTAAAGGATTTAAACGGAGATAGCCCACATAAGTTCATGGAAAATCTTAAAAAGAATTTCAATATAGAGAAAGTATCAGAAAAAGGTTCTCCGTACAAACCTGTAAAAATGCATGAGTTTGGTATGTATCTTGATGGGGTCTGGTACAGGCTCACAGCAAGAGAGCAGATAATAAATGCCAGAAGTCCTGTTGAATCTCTTGATGTATTTATTCTACAGGAGTTTGTTCTTGACCCCTTGCTTGGTATTAAGAATCCAAGAAAAGACAAGCGTATTGATTTTATTGGCGGTATCAGGGGCCTCGGTGAGCTTGAAAACAAGGTGGATAAAGAAGGCTATAGGCTTGCATTTGCCATGTATCCAACTACAATTGAACAGCTTATGAGAGTTGC
>JALTEL010000016.1:0-3614 GCA_027073945.1 Caldifarciminota bacterium
TCTATGTCCCGGTTTAACTGCAGCATGAATCACAAAATCAATTGAATGGTTTTCGAAATATTCTTCAACTTTTTCAGTGTCCAATAAATCCAATTCATTATGCGTAGGAGCTATTATTGTATATTTTTCTGAAAGAAATGATTCTTGAATATTCCTACCTATAAAACCGCTACCACCTGTTAGAAGTATTGTTCGCATTTTTTTTTTGCTCCATAAACTCATTAATCTGTCGAAGAGATACATCGAAAGAACCCGTTCCTCCAATCTCCTTATACCAATCTACAATCCTATTCAACGAATGTTCTAAACCCCAAACAGAAGACCATTTAAGAAAGTTCCTTGCCTTACTTACATCAAGCTTCAAATATTTCGCCTCATGGGGTTGAGGATTTTTATCAATCTCATACGAAGCTCCATCTCCCCAGAGCTCACACATCTCTTTTACAATCCATTCAACTGGCCTGGTATCTGAATCATCAGGTCCGAAATTCCATCCTTCTGCAAATTCTATACCATTTTCACTATACAGCTTTTCAGCCAGCATTAAATATCCGGAAAGAGGTTCCAAAACATGCTGCCAGGGTCTTATTGAATAAGGACTGCGGATAAGTACCTTTTCCCCTTTTTGGAAAGATCTTATTATATCCGGAATTAGTCTGTCTTTAGCCCAATCTCCACCGCCAATAACATTTCCAGCTCTGGCAGAAGCTGAAGCAACCTGATGCTCTTTACCATATTTCTCTGGATTAAAAAAAGAATTTCTGTATGATGCTGTAACCAGTTCCGAGCAAGCCTTGCTGTTGGAATAAGGGTCGTAGCCCCCCATAGGTTCATTTTCCCGATAACCCCAGATCCATTCCTTGTTTTCGTAGCACTTATCCGTTGTAACATTTACTACAGCTCTAACATTTTTACATGATCTGATTGCCTCAAACAAATTAACCGTACCCATAACATTAGTACTATAGGTACCAACAGGATCACGATAGGACTCTCTCACCAGCGGCTGTGCGGCCATATGTATGACAATTTCAGGATCCGCTTCATACATTGTTTTTTTTAACAGATCTAGATCTCGGATATCCCCAATATTATGGTGAACCAGCTTCCCAACAGTTGCTTTCTCGAAGAGAGATGGGATTGTAGGAGGTTCTAATGCATAGCCAGTAACTTCTGCGCCCAAAGAATGCAGCCAAATACTCAACCAACTGCCCTTAAAACCTGTATGCCCGGTTAAAAAAACCCTCTTACCTTTCCAGAAATCTTTATCAGTCATTCCAGACCTTCCAAGGGGCACTTCCCGATACCCATAAATTTTCCAGTTCATTTTTATCCCTTAAAGTGTCCATTGGTCTCCAGAAGCCGCTATGCTTGAACGACATTAAAGAACCTTCTTTGGCAAGTGTTTCCAACGGATACCTTTCCCAAATAACTTCATCACCTTCAATATAATCCAGGACATCAGGTTCTAAAATAAAAAATCCAGCATTAATCCAAGCCCCATCGCCTTTTGGTTTCTCCAGGAAAGATTTAATTTGGCCATATTGGTCCATTTCAATTGCACCAAACCTCCCAAATGGCTGAACAGCAGTTAAAGTAGCTTTCTTCTTGTTCTTTTTATGATATGCCACCAATTCAGGAATATCAATATCACCTACTCCATCGCCATACGTCATCATAAAAGTCTCATTACCTATATAATTACGAACCCTCTTCAATCTACCCCCGGTCATGGTATTTTGGCCAGTATCCACCAATGTTACTTTCCAGGGCTCCGCTTTTTGTCTGTGAACTTCCATGTGATTATTTGCCATATCAAAGGTTACATCCGCCATATGCAAAAAGTAATTGGCAAAGTACTCTTTGATCATATACCCTTTGTATCCAAGGCAGATAATAAACTCGTTGTACCCGTAATGGGAATATATTTTCATAATATGCCAGAGGATAGGTTTACCGCCAATTTCAACCATAGGCTTAGGTTTAACAACAGTTTCTTCACTTAATCTGGTTCCAAACCCGCCTGCAAGGAGTACTACTTTCATTTTTTCATCTCCAAAAACTTTTCTATTACAGATAAGGAATATTCAATTTTTTCTTTTGTCAACCCGGGATACGTCCCAAGAAAAAATGTTTGATTCATTACCGTATCTGTAACTCTCAAATCCCCAACTACTCTTCTTTCTATGTCGAGATAAGCCGGCTGCCGCAAAAGATTCCCTCCAAACAGGTTTCTTGTTTCTACGAGGTTCTGAGAAAGAAAGGTTGTCAACTCCGTTCTGGTAAACCCTGCCTTTTCTTTTACTGTTACAGAATAGGCAAACCACGCCGGATCAGAACCGTCAATACCATAGGGAAGAATAAATTTATCCTCCCATTTTTTGAAACCTTTTGTCCATAACTCAAAATTTTCTTTACGTCTTTCTATAAAAGTATCGAGCTTTTTCAGCTGTTCCACTCCTATTGCAGCCTGCATATCTGTAACCTTTAAGTTGTACCCAATATGGGAATAAACGTACTTATGGTCATACCCCTTAGGCAAAGTACCATACTGTGCTGAAAAGCGTGTTCCGCACGTATTGTTTTCACCTCCGGCACAATAACAATCTCTACCCCAATCCCTCATTGATCGGACTGCACGGGCAAGAAAATCATCATCCGTAACAACAGCACCCCCTTCACCCATGGTAATGTGATGCGCCGGATAGAAGGAAAAAGATGCTATATGGCCGAAAGTTCCAAGCTTTTTACCCTTATACTCAGAACCAAGAGCATCACAGCAATCCTCAATAAACCACAGGTCATACTCCTCAACCAGCTTTTGCACGACATCAAGATTATATGGATTCCCAAGTGTATGAGCCAGAAAAATTGCTCTGGTTTTAGGACTTATAGCCTTTTTCAACTCTTCCGGATTTATATTATATGTCCCAAGTTCAACATCAACAAAAACAGGAATCATCCCATTTTGAATAATCGGGTTTAACGTTGTCGGGAACCCTGCTGCGACTGAAATGACCTCATCATCAGGTTTTAGTTTCCTGTCCCCCAGGAGAGGGGATGTCAATGCCGATAATGCCAGAAGATTTGCAGATGACCCTGAATTAGTCAGATATGCATATTCTTTATCCAGATACTCGGCAAACTCAGATTCAAACTCTTCAGTATACCGCCCTGATGTGAGCCAGAAGTCAAGGGAAGAATCTACCAACGCCTGAAGTTCCTTCTCATCAAAGACCCTTCCGGCATACCTTACAGGAGTTTTTCCGGCCTCAAAAGTATCTTCTTTAAACTTGGCTTCGTAATAGCTTTTTACCAGATCAGCGATCTCTGATCTTAATTTTTTTTCCGTTTCACTCACCCTTAACCCCATTCATCTACTATTATTTTTTCTTTTGTTATTCCAGACTCCGCTAATTGTTTCTGGAACGATTCAATCATTGCAGGCGGCCCTGATATAAAGAATACAGTTCCATGTACATCTTTTACATTCTCCAATATCCGCGATACAGAGAGAACTCCTTTTATAACCGATATGTCCCTGGTTAGCTGGATATCTTTGTCCATATTCTCAAGATATAAAGTAAGAGTGAATGCATCACTTTCAAGAGCGG
>JALTEL010000016.1:3624-4377 GCA_027073945.1 Caldifarciminota bacterium
CGGCATTCAACTCGTCCTCAAATATCAGAAGATTTGTATTTCTTATCCCATAATGAAGCTGAATTGATGAAGACACATCCATCTGCCTTAAAAATGGAATAAATGGAGAAACACCGGTTCCTCCTGCAATAAGAACAACATCTTCATTCTGATTTATACTATTTTGTATTATAAATTCCCCATAAGGAGCTTTGAGCCATACGGTAGTTCCAACTTCCAGTGTTTTTTCCATTTTCTTAGTGTAGACACCTTTTACACTGTATACAATTGCAACATTTATCCTGTCTTCTGTACATGAAGCAATTGAGAAAACTCTTGATTCCGGCCAGTATCCAGTAGACGGATCAAAATTATCAAGAGTTAAATGCAGAAACTGTCCAGCTTTGAACTTTGGAAACTTTTTTTCCGTTTCAAATACCACTTTGTAAACATGATCCCCATAGGGTATAACTTCTTTTACTTTTGCTTTTATTTTTTTTGGATTAGCCATTGTTACCTTACCCCGATCTGAAAATACTCAAACCCGATTTCTCTCATTCTTTCTTTACTATAGTAATTACATCCGTCAAAGATAACGGACTATTTAATCTTTTCTTTTTTTATATATGAAGCTTCTACTGGAAAGTACTTGATGAAGTTTCCTTGTTGTAGACGATAATTTATCGGTTAAAATCTTTTTCCAACCTCGCTTGCTTAAGTATCGCATTTGCTGTATGCCGGGACTTAATTTTTCAATCTATCGAAAAATACATA
>JALTEL010000017.1 GCA_027073945.1 Caldifarciminota bacterium
GTTAAAATTGTTTATTATATTGAATGCAAGGAAAGTAATATCGCCTTTTGTAAAACAAAATTCAGGGCTTGCTTTTATGGGGTCGCCAACAGAATTAATTTCATTGCTCTTTAATATATCACGTGTTTCATCCAACCCTTTCTCCCCCATATTAAATGTATGGTTGTTTGCAAGCGACAAAAGGTTGAAATGAGCTTCTGACAAACCTTCTACAACTTCTTCTTTAAAGCAAAACTTCAATGCACTTTTTTGGAACTGCACGGGCGTTTTTGAAATGGGCCCCTCAAGGTTTCCTACAACAAAATCTATTCCTCTCAGGGCCCTCCGTATCTTTTCAAAAGGGTAAAGTGGCCGATTTCTTTCAATGAGGCTCCCCACGGTTCTGCCCAGCATAATATCTCCGACAAAAAGTATTGTTTTTGTATCGCTCAAAAACTTTTTTGGTTTTCCTTTCCCAAAAGCAACACTGAAATACGATGTTGTTGAATAAAGTGTAGTGTCCTTCACATAGTCATTTGCGTTTTTGTGAGCAATAATATGAGGATACTCCATCTTTCTGAGTTGTGCAAAATACCTTGCGACATAGAGAGACTGCCAGGAGTCCACTTCTATTTTGTCAAAATCATTTTTTTCGAAGTTCATTAAAGTCCTGATGCTTTTTACATCGTGAAAATCGGAAACATTCTTTGGTATATAATGAGAAAAGTCAACACTTGCAATTACAAGCGTTCTTTTTGAGGTAAGCATATTTAAGGATTCTGTAAATTTGTTTAAAACGGGATAATTGATGCTTTGGGGAATGAGGAAAGGCACAACTTTGCTCCTGGGGAAATACTTTTTAACAAAAGGAATGAGGTTCATAACCCCATGGTCCATTGCAACAGCAGCATCACTGAACGCAATCGGGTTGTTTTGAGAAAGTTTTTTCAGAAGGACAGTATTTATCTGGACATTAGAGAAGTCCTCACTCTTTACTGTAATAAAATTATCTCCAAATATATCATATTTATTAAAGTGGTCGGGAGAAAGGATAATAATTGTATCTGGATTACTGTGTTTTGATGTATATTGGAAGAACTCAGTGATAACATCTCTCGCAAGGAGGTGGTGGGGCGTAACCCCACCACAAACGGCATTTTCATAGAAACCATTGGAAAGCTTTATGAAAGAAAAACTTCCTGCAATGACCAGAAAAACTATTGCAGCAATGAAAATTACTTTCTCTTTAATGTTCAAGTCTTAATGCCTCATTTCTGCATAAAAACTCTTTGTCCAGGGAGGCGTATCCGGATGTTTACCACTAAGCATATCTCTCCATTCTTCATCGGTCAATCTGTTTTTCATCGGCTGCTTGAACTCATAATAGCTCATCATAGGTCCTGCTCCGAGAACAATTCTTCCATCCGGTATCTTGAATGCAACGATTATTGTCTTGATATTGCCTGTGCCTTCTTCAAGCACCATTTTTGTGTTGCCATCCGTATGCACATCCGCTACCATCGAAGTTTTAAAAATCTTTGCATCTAACTCCTCTCCCATAAGCACATGCCTTAAGAGCTCTTCAAGGCTATCTGAAAAATTTTTTATTGAATCATACTCATACGCTTTAAGCTCTTTATTTTCTAATTCTTTTTCAGAAATGTCCTTTAGATTCTTTACGTAACCTTCGAGTGTCTCAAGAGAATAATTTAAGTATACTTTACGCATTTCTTCTTCTGGAATGAGCTTTGTTAACCCATCCCTTGTCATTTTCGTTATGGTTAAAAGCCTTGAGTAAAATTCTGGCACTGGTTCTACATATCCAGAGCAGGGCTCAAGCGGGATTGAGGCTCCTTCGCCTTTTTCAGACATAGTATAACTCTGTTTTGTGTAAAGAATCGTATCGTGCTTTAATTCTGCCCAGGATGAAAGTGCTGTATTCAATTCCTTATCTTGCCACGCAGTTGTCTGCATAAATGTTTGATAACCTTTACCGTAAGGGGCGATGAGTCCTCTCAGTGCATACAACCAATTCATATATATACTTTTAGACCAGTCATCCATACTCAATGAATCTACCGTTTTTTTAAGTTCTTCAAACTTCTTTTCGTAATCGGTATAATTTGTATCTCCTTCAATTTTTAAAATTTCTTTTGCTCTCTTTGAACCAAGCAAAGCCATTATGTCAAGCCCTCTGGGGAAACCTCTCACTTCTCTTCCGTTACAGCCTTCCACATCAGTTTTTACCCAGGTAAACGGGCGGTTTTCTTTTCCACCGGGATAAGGATCGTTCCAGATAAAAGTAAAAGGTTGCTTATCTGTGGGAAGCAGTGTTTTTTCTCCGGTATACTCACCGGAATAAGGAGAAACAATCTCTGAGAAAAGATAAGAGTCTAGAGTAAACCTCTGCCCCATCATCCTGAACCCTTTCGTTCCGTTCAGCAATTCCTTTGCCTGCACTTTTAATTGCTGAATTTCTTCGTCAGTTAGTGGAGGGCAGGGCATAAGGAGCTGGCATCCGCCAAGCCCGCTGTAAATTTTTGGGTTGTAAGGGTAATCTGCTAATTCTTTTTGTATTGCAGGATAATTTTGTCCGATTTTCTCAGGTGTTATTTCCTCTCCCAGGGTATCTTTCAATACCTTCCCATATTCCGTAGGCCCGAGGTCATCCGATATGCCAACCATAAATGACGTAATTGCATACATTCTTGACCATTTTTTCTGTATATCGCTATTTATCAAAAAATTATACGTTATGAGGCTTGCCCGAAGCGTCTGAATCTTTGCATCATTTGTAGAGATAATTCCATCCGGCTTACAACTTGATTCACCCTGAGAATTACTACTTGAACCTTCGATAAGAGAAGTCATTCTTCCATACCACATAAGTGCCTTAAAATAGTTTTTTAACTTTTCAGAGCTCGTGTAATGCCCCCGAGGAACGTACTGAGAATAATCTTCTTTATAGATAAATATAGGGGAATGTTCCCATCCTCTGTGCTGCTCAATCAGGTTAATTTCTTTGTCTACTGTGCTTTTAACAAAAGCAGGGATAGTGAAATTATATTCGTTAGGCGAGTTGTTCTGCAATGAATTTTTATCCGTTGGGAATTGCCCATTTTTCGGCTTGAGCAGTTCCAGCGCCACGGAAAGGTAGGCAATATTTCTTTTCGATGCTTCCTTCAAATCAGCTGAAGCTGCATTATTGTACTCGTCCATTGATTCGTTTAAAAACTGTTCGGATATATCCCACATATAATCGAAAAAAATCTTTTCTTCTAACTGCATTAGCGATACATCAAACAATATATGATAGTAGTGTAAAAGTGTATCTGCCGTAACAAAGACAGGAATATCTTTTTTCTCTATAGCAGAATAATATGGGAAAAAGTCGTCTTTTGCCTTAAGCGGTCCACCGGATACAAGATAGAAAGGAATTTCTGTACTTGAAATATCTTCTGGTGTATCTATTACTACAAAGCCATTTTTTAAAAGCATTTTCTTTGAATTCTCGTCAAGCGGAATTTTCTTTAAGAATTTGTCATAGTTGCAAATATCCGATGGTTTTAAGGGAAGGGAATACTGCGGGATTTGAGGTGTTGCATTTACTTTTTCCTCAGTGATATCTCCTGAGGGGAAGTTTTTACTCAGTAAGAAAGAAACTGCTCGAGTTGGTGTTACTGCGCGTACTTCGTTTGAATACAGTGAGTCACCATTACTGTTGTAAGACTTTATCCTATAGTAGTATGTCGTCTCAGGATAGACAGATGTATCTGAGTATGTTGTTCTATTAGATGGAATTTTAGCAATCTCAACAAACGTTCCGCCCTCTTTTTTCCTTTCGATTTTGAAACCCTCCTCGTTATCAGAGTTGTCCGTCCATACAAGGGTTACGCTCCCGTTACTTGTAGCCGTTGCCGAAAGTCCACCTGGTGCTTTGGGCGTAGCATTCATTGAAGGTTTTTCTTCAGAGGGTTTGCTTGCTATTTGTTGTTTTTTTACCAGGTAAATACCACTGAGACTTGCAGTTATAATTGCTGCGATGATAATAGCTACTACAATCTTTGAAAACCCCAAAAATCTTTTATTTCTCACATTACGCCTCCTTATAAATTATACTTCTATATTTTCCACAGACTTGTTAGAATATTCAACTCATTATAGCACCGCAAATTCAAAAAGTTCACATAACCAACTCTGTCATTGTGGGAAACGAAATGACGAAGAGCCTCTTCTGTCAAAGAGTTTCCTTTTTTTCGTTTCTTTGCATTCATATTGCACCACCTTCCTTTCCACGGGAGATTTTGCTCCCGCTTTTTCTTACCTTGATTTTATATCCTATCTCCTATCAACGTCTTTTAAGGAGAATTTTCAAAAACTTCTCCTTCTATATATT